>NZ_JAMXAZ010000049.1:0-4757 GCF_024718525.1 Levilactobacillus yiduensis | reverse complement strand
GGTTCAAAGGACTCCAGGACACCTTGGAAGCATCATTTATTTAAGTTAGATACATATTATATGTACGAAGGCATTTCATTTACACAAGATTCTTGACGCTACCGATTAAACCGACACCAACCGCGGATTCAATCCTGGAAGATTGTTTAAAAAGATTGTCTTTGACTATCGTGACAGACAATCTCGCTCAGCCAAAACAACGTCTGTCATAATTGATGCACAGAGTATTAAAAATACTGATACTGCTGAACATAAGGGGTATGATGCTGGTAAAAAGATATCTGGTATTAAACGACATTTAGCCGTTGATATAAATGGACTACCTCAGGCAATTCATGTAACGACAGTAAATGTATCCGATCGTGATGGCGCTAGTGCTATGTTAGCTCTCAATAGTAGCCACTTAAGCCAAGTATCAACCGTCCTAGTTGATGGGGGCTACACCGGTTCTAATTTTGCAGCAGATGTTCACACTAATTTGAAAGCCACCGTACAGGTGGCTAAGCGTAATGAACTTCATAAGTTTGAGGTACTACCTCAACGTTGGATTATTAAACGCTCATTTAGCTGGCTGGATAAGTGTCGCCGGCTTTGGAAAAACTGCGAACGTCACCTAAATACTAGTCTGCAAATGATTGCTTTAGCGTTTATCTCATTGCTTCTAAAAAGATACTAGACAGCTTCTAAGCGTAGGCACCCAACAAGAGGAGCACCCTATCCTAGATATATACCTATGGCAATTGATAGCAGCACTTTTTACCCCCACCTGCGCTTCCTTTCAAACTCCCATGGCGGCTCTAAGCCTCCCGCCAAATCATGTTCATGTAATCTCGCTAACGTATCGATAACGGCCTCATAACCACTAACAGCTACTGTAGGAACTAGTGGTGTTAAGTACCTTGTCCACACCTGACTTTGAGTCCGACGCTTCGCCATAGCCGACTTAAATAACATGGTTACCGTCGTCAGCAAAGCCGGCTGGTTACCACGTTGAACTTTTTTCACTTGATATGCTGCTTGTAATTGTTTCATAACTCGATTCAAACTGGCGGGAGAAATTCCTAACTCTGCTTGAATCTGACGAGTTGATATAGCGACGGCCGTGGTAGACTTTCCTACTCGATTAATCAATGCTAACACATCTTGACGCCATTCATTAGCATGGCTGTATTGTCGTTCGGCACGTGGCTTAGCAAATTTATGCCAGCCAATCCCAACAACGACTTTACCTGAAAAATTAGGCACCCATTGATCCAATAGTCCTTGAACATAACTCAGTGCGGCCCCTCGATAGTCACCTGAATAAGCGTCTCTGACGCACTGTACAACTTCACGATCGACCAATGGCTCATGTAAATTTGAATTAAACACGTCAAGAACGTCTCTCGCACGCTGCTGAGAAACTTTAGATTGGTACATCGCTAAAGCTAGTGTCATAACGGTGTTATGACGGGCTAAACCATGCCCCGACTTAACTGTTGTCACTTTCAATAACGCTTTAAACCAGGTCTGGTCAACCTGACGACCCTCATCAGAAGACAATGAAATCACCTTACCTCCAGGTTGATCTGTGACGGGAACTTGGGCAGCATAATATTGTGACCACTTCATCAGAGCGCTCACCTGGATCAACATATTAGCATCAAAAAAAATCAGATTATCCTGACGCGGAATTCGGAAAATTCCAAAATTATTGCAGCCTACATCAACCCCAGCCACCCGTTTTTGAATCCATTGCCGCACAAAACTAGACATTTTCTGGGCTGCTTTTAAGACTGGAAACTGGCCGCGTTTCTTCCGCAAAAACATGGGTTGATCAAAAACGTAGTAGACATGGAACCCTTTAGACGTTCGCAAAATCATCGTGGGAATAAATAAATCGGCAACCGTGACCGCACTCAACACTTCCTGCTCCCGGGCATCACGTTCCGCCGCGTCAGAAAAATCAATATCAACGACCAGGCTATTAATTTGCGCGAGGTTATTTTCCCGGTGGCCCCGAACACTCGCCCGATTTTGCGTATAGCCAAGCCAGTTGAAAGTATTGGGTGTCCAGTGAGTCATACGATCAGCGATGGCATCAAGTGCCTCAAAAGAGGTGACCACAACACCATGTGCTTTTTGCATCGAATCCTTACTGCTGAAGAGCGCAATGGCCCCTTTCTTTGTAGAGGTTTCCTTGGCTTGTCCAGCAATATTAGACCGACTATTCTTAACTTTATATGTATGTAATGAATCGTGTAATACCAGTCTTTGTGCGTCTTGAATTGTCTTCAAATCATACATGGCCCGTCACCTCCCTTCAAAATAAACACCTAAATTAGCTTAATAGAAAATACATAGAAAACGAAAAAGCGCAGACAAAAAAGCAACTCAGCGTTATGCCAAGTTGCTTAGGTTAGGAATAGTCCGCCTACTCCCGAATAAACTTCTAAATTTTAAAAATTACCGCCTTCGGATCTAATTAAAAAGATCCAGTGAATTTGCGCAGAAGTCGCTCACCACACGTGTCCCCTTAGTCTTTACCCGGCAGCTTGTCCCCTACCGTTTTGAAATCACACCATTCTCGACATCTCACCATTTTGCTGGTATAATCTTCATAGTTGAAAAAGATTTTTTTCGAGTGCTGACCAATTCCCGTTGGTTGGCGCTTTTCTTATTTATAAGAGAAGTGTACCTCATTATCTCTTCAAAATAAAGAGGTTTCTTTTTTATATTTATAAATTCATACATACATGAATTTATAAATAAATGAATTCATGTATGTATGATTGAACTAATTGCCTTTGTAAAGCAGTTATTGTCAATAGCAATAGGATCCTTGACACAAACAACAATTCAAGTTATACTTATTTTGTTATAAATTCATACATTTATGAAAGCGTGGTGCTTAGAAATTGAAAAAAATAAATTTAAAAAGGCCCCTCACAATTACTGTTGCAAATCAAAAAGGTGGCGCCGGTAAGAGCACAATCACTCGTTACTTAGCCTACAGCCTGTCTCTCCACGGCTATCATGTGCTAGTCGTAGATGAAGATCCACAATCCAATACTACAAAATCATTCGTAGTAACAAAAGAACATAACGAACCAGATTCAGTTTTTGTCTTAGACAAAACAATGATGGCCGGAATCCGAGACCATGATCTAACTGATTTAGTCGTCAACATACTCCCAAATTTAGATCTTATTCCGGCCCATTATGATTTAAAGAATCTAACAAATTATCTTAGCAAACAGTATGGTGTCGCCGAAGAAGGGGACGCCAATTACCACGAAGTTAAATCGAAAAAGCTCTTCTTTTTAAGAGAATTACTTGAACCTCTCAAAAGCCGTGGAACCTATGACTTCATTTTCATTGACACACCACCAACCTCTTCTGATTATACTGACTCCGCTGTAGGAGCGAGTGATTACGTCCTTGTCGCCTTTCAAACTCAATCAGATTCTCTGGACGGGGCCCACAACTTCATTTTCAATCCAGACGAGCTACCAGAGAAGGTAAACGAGTTCGGCGTGCCAACTGATGTACTCGGTATTCTACCGAATCAAATGCAGCGATCCGGAAGTATTGACGAAACTGTAATGCAAGATGCCGTGAACTTCTTTGGAAAAGAAAATATGTTTAAGACAATTGTTCCTTACAAGCGCCGTCTACAATCCGCACCACGAAACGGTCTACGAAATGATAGTTACTGGGACAAAGATATTTTTACTTCATTCTTAGATAATCTGACGAATGAATTCATTGAACGCGTGAACTTAATGGAGAGTGACAAATGATGACTGAATCAAGACAAAAAAAACCCGGTTTTTTCACAAAAGATAATTCTGAAAAAGATACATTAAAAAAAGGATCAGGATTACTCGATAAGTCATACAAACCTGATCCGCAGCCAAAAACCCTATATCGACCTGAACCAACTATAGAAACCAATAATAGCTCTAGGTCCACTCAAGGATTCGGTAATAAGAGTGAACGAAAATCTTTAGTTTTGCCGGCTGAACAATATTATCAGTTTATGGCACTACTTGATCAATCAGCATTTAGTTACACCTATGAGTTACTTGGAGATCAAATGCAGCCACAAATTGATAAAATGAGTCAGGTCGAACGACAGATGTTTGATATGAAGGTAGCCCAACTACGTGAGAAAGATGAAAAGAAGAAAAGAACTCGAAAAAAATTATAAGTTTATACAAGTATGAATTTATAATTGTATAACTAGATTTGATACCACTAGTTACTATCTTCACTATGCTTCTTGATTACGAGCGTCATAGACTCTCTATCCCGTGTTGTAATATTCATATTTGTATACTTTCATAAATTCATATTTACATACAAGTATGAATTTTCAAAAGTCAGTCGTTAAAAATTACGTCTCTTCAATCTTCACACTTTAACATCAATAACGCTTACTCGAACAATAGCATCATTGATAGCTACCAGGCTATCAATGATGCTATTGTTCGTCATATTCAAATTGCTGTAGATCAACACCACCTTAATTACTCGAAGCTTGCAGCGTTTTGGAAAAGAGAGAACTCCATTATAAAAAGCGAAAGTGTTCTCAGAATGCGCCTATTTAACATCTAATTTAAAAATGTGCTCTTCTACTTGTTGAAAAGTATGCTGAAATTACGTGAGGCGCTGCAATTAATGCGTAGTAGATTAAAAAATCGGGAGTGTCAAATTTTTTGTGTAAATGGAAGTCCTCTCCCATTAGCTAGCTTCTAATACATGGATTCTAACGT
>NZ_JAMXAZ010000048.1:0-4965 GCF_024718525.1 Levilactobacillus yiduensis | reverse complement strand
AGCATCATTTATTTAAGTTAGATACATATTATATGTACGAAGGCATTTCGTTTACACAAGATTCTTGACGCTACCAACGCTTTAATTGCGGTCTTCCCGAGCGTCTTGCTACTCCATTTCTTAGGTAAGGTAAAATCTTCACCTTGCTTGGGCTTCACAATGTAAAACTTCTGTTTATTTAAAACGGTCGCTTGCGGTGTTTCTAAGAAGACCTCGGCGGCTTTTTGGGCTTGCTGCTGATGATTGATTTGTTGCTTAATGGCTGCACTGCCAGTTAATTGCGTGGGAACATCAGCGATCAACTTTGCCACGAACTTTTTGATTTGGCTCAAAAAGTTATCCGGGGTGCGTTCTTCGGTACTGATTTGTTGTAACGCTTGCTCCCATTTAGCCGTCATTTCTGGGCTAGTTAGCAAGGGTTCGAGTTCGACTGCTTTACATAAAGTGATTCCGGCTTCACTGACGTGCAACTTATTCTTTTCAGTAACTAAGTAGCCGCGTTTCTTTAACACTTCCAGCACATTGGCCCGGGTCGCACTTGTCCCAATGCCTTGCACATCTTTGAGAATCGCCTGGGCTACTTCATCATCAAGCGTTTTGCCAGCGGTCTTCATGGCCGTAATCAGGGTACCTTCGGTAAAGGGTACCGGAGGTGTCGTTTCTTTTTGCGGCGTTTGCAGATTTGCTTGAACTTGGTCGCCTTGGTGAACGAGCGGGAGGGTGGCTGCCTCTTGCTGGTCGGCTTTGTGATCATCAAATAAAGCTTGCCAACCTTGCTTAGTTTGGACCTTACCCGTCGCTTTAAAATTGACGTCGCCAACTTGGGTAATAATGGTAGTTTCCTCGTACTCGTACGGATCAGCAAACATCGCTAACGTCGTTCTTAAAACCAAGTCATAGACTTGTTGCTGTAATTTAGGCAAGCTGGCCAGCTTCTCTTTCGTCGGGACGACTTTAGTCATAATAATGGCATAGTGTTCTTCAACTTTTTTCCCATCAACATAGCGTTTGTTCGGAGTGGTATTGGTTAAAGCGACTGGCTTAGAGACCAAACCCAGATACTTCGTCAGATTAGCCACTAAATAATCAAATTCTTCATCAGTGATATAAGCACAATCCGTTCGGGGATAACTCAGCAACTTGGCTTCATATAAACTTTGAATGGCCGCCAAAGTCTGGCTGGCACTGGCATGATAACGTTTATTCATGGCACTCTGGAGACTGGATAGTGAGAATAGTTGGGGACTAGCACGCTTTTTGTCTTGTTTTTGGACGTCCTTGATTAAACCGTCCTGCGAGCCTTTCTGAACGTGTTTAGCTTGCATGAATGTCATTAGCCCTGTTTCGTCTTTAAATCGCTGATAGGGGTCTAATTTTGCGACGAATTCTTGCTAATTAGCAAGAATTTCCGCATTTAGTTCAAAATAGGGTTCCGGCTTAAAGTTTTTGATTGCCTGGTCTCTTTGATAGACCATATACAAGGTTGGCGTCTGCACGCGACCAATTGAGTACACCCCGCGTACCCCGTTTTGTCTTAATAACAAAGTATATAAGGGACTACCATTCATACCAATTAACCAATCGCTAATTTTGTGATTACAAGTGCATGCCCCCATCTTCATGCCGGTTTCGAGTTTGGTGTTGCCGCTGCTTTTTCGTCATTTCCCACTCAGTTTCTTTTAGTCCACGTTCTTGCTTTTGTCGTTGGTAATCTTCATCACGAGCATATAGAACAGTCATGATCGCGTCACTAAAGGCCGTCTTTAAGTAATAGTCTGGACTAACTGGCTTGTAATTTAGCGGTTGATAATGTCCGATATTTGCTTTTCTGTACTGGTCGTCCTTGGCTTGTTGCCCTTTTAACTGCTTTTGGATTTTCTCGATCTGACTGTTCTTAATCGTCGGATCGGCTTTGCATTCGCCAAAAAAGAGTTGTTTAGTGCCATCATGCTTTAAAACCCGTTGTAAGTGATGATTTTCTAACTGATCTAAGCTCAGCTGTCCCGATAAATAAGCTAGTCCTTGTTGATGCTCTTGGGGACTGAACACCTGTGGTGGATTTGCTTGCCACTGTTCAATTGTTTCAGCCTGACATGGCTTTAAAACAGGATCATAGTACATCACGGCTGTATAGGCTTGTTCCTGTTTAATCAATGGCAATCCATCTAAATCGCCTTTGGGAAAGGCCCTTCTTAAAACTTCCTGGTATTGGGTTTGAATAACTTGCTTAACAGCCATGATTGTTCGCAAATCTTTGACTGCGCGAGTAATCTTTTGCTGCTCGGTTGGTGAATACTTTTCTAGTAGACCTTGATCAACGTGTTCTAGACTTTCTAAGCTATCATCATGAATCATCAGCGTATATTTAAGCTCGATTTTGACTTCCTTTTCTTGTTGCATTAATAACTTCCAGCCAACGTATGGCCGCTTGGTAAAGGTCAATAATTGTTGGGTCAACAAATCATCACGAATGTTCATTAAACGTTCGTTTAATTCACTACCCTTGAAAACTGTTTGTTCGCTATCGGTTTCCTTAATTAATTCTCGTCTTTCAGCTTGCGTGGTCTGTTCAAAATTAAGCTCTGGATAAAGTTTTTTAGTCGTGCGATCAACCACTTTATTTAAGAGTTCATCTGCTTTTTTGAGTGAGCTTTCTTGTTGGTTAATTGTCAATAATTGTTTAGTCACATCTTCACCAACCGCATGTTTAATTAGGGTGCTGTTTTTCCAATTAAATAGCATGCGCCGCTTATCATCTAAGTTCTCCAAACTGATATAAGTTTTCAGTTCATGGCTTAACTCTTTAACTACCCGTTTTTCATTAAACGAGAAGTGTTCACTTAGGCTATCTAAATGACCTCTATGGTTTACTTTTTCTTGGTTATTTTTATAACTGGCTTTGGCCTTGCGATAGTCCTTAACTTGTTGGTTAAATTCTTTTCTTTCATGCCGCTTACTATTGATTCCCTCATGTTGAGTTGGTGTATCATCTATTCCCTCCTCGATAAATGATTTTTCGCTGATCCGATCGGGAATATTTTTTTGCTCTAAAACTTGATTGACACTAACCGCCCAATTGTGCCGCCATTGATTGATTTTTTCTTTTTTATCCCAATCAACTAACCACACCTTTCTTGATCTTGGGAAACGACTATTTCCTGTATAAGTCTTGTTCCCATTTTCGTCTAATATGTTTTCTCGTTTACTTTTCAATCCCCACGTTCCGTCTGGGTTAAATGGACGGTTAGTTAACATCACATGAGCGTGCGGATTATCTGGGTGATCGCGATGAATTGCCACGTCGGCTACCATGCCCTCATCAACAAAATTTTCTTGCACATATTTTGTCAATAATTCTTTCTGTTCATCTTCACTTAATTCAACTGGTAGAGCCACGTTAAACTCTTTAGCGTACCGTGAGTTTGATTTACGGTCTTTTCTTTCTACTTCGTTCCATAATTTCTCTCTATCACTCGCCCATTCTGGCGCATTCTTTGGTGTCAAAATAAAGCTTTCTGGCATAACCGACCGAGCATAAAAATAACTTCGACCTTCTTTTTGATCGAATAATTTTTCGCCACTTCGATAACTTGCTCCAGCAATTGCACTTCTTCCTTTTCCAGCACTAATATTACTAAAGTTCATGTGAAAAATCGCCATGTCGGTCACCACCTTTCTTTGGGTTTATGGGTTTGCTTTTGTTGTCGCCAACGGCGACTTCTGATACAAGGGTTTAGCACAATAACACAACCAACTTTAGTTGTTGTGTCTAAGTGCGCATTGACCTCATTTCACTCGGTCTGCTGATTCTCCTGAATTTACTTTTAGTGTATGCCCTCCGCTTTGCTATTTCAACTATTATACTTTGGCTTAGCGTTTCCCTTATGATATAGTGTCGGTGATTATTTTAAGATGATTGGAGGGATAATTGTGACTCAAAGTAACTTAGAAAAACAAGAAGCTAAATTAAAACAGCTTAATCAAAAGATTAAAGCTGAAAAAAGCAAAATTGAACAAAGCCTTGGTAAGGAAATCATTAAATCATCTAATTTGAATTATGCAACACTGACCACTCCACAAATTAAAATGATTGCAAAAAAAATTGCCGCCTTTTTAAATCAAGATCAAAATAACCAATAATAGTTAGGTGGTAATGACTATGCCTAATCAATATGAAAAACTAGTTGAACAACAAGCGCGTTTAAAACAAAAAATTGAGCGGGAAGATTTTAAATTACGGCAATCTAAATATTATGAAAGTCGGCAAGACCGCAAAGATCGTTCTCGCCGATTAATTCAAAAAGGAGCTTTGCTAGAAAAATACTTCCAAGCTGATAACCTTTCGATCGAACAAACCGAAGAGCTTTTAAAAACATTCGCCGATTACGTTAATGCCCATAAACCGAATAAACTCAAAAACGATCAACCTAATAACTAGGCCGATCGTTTTTATTTTCTGGATCATTTTTAGGCTTTACTTCTGGGTTTTGATCTGCAAAATTTTGTAACTGCTTTTGCACCTTTTCTGGATAAGTAATATTTTGGTTTATCCAAGGAAAATGCCTCAAATCGTTCTTAAAAACTTGTCCCTTCTCTCTTGCATAAACAGAGGTAAACTTTTCGCTATTATCATAGATCATGACCTTATCAGATTTAAAGGCCACTAATGGCAAATTATGTTTGGATTGCTGATAACGTTTCTTGATCGTTGCCACTGGAACACCGTGGCCACCTTTTTGTACCCGTTCGTTGACCCTTTGGATAGCTAAATTTTCATCTCGCAAAGCAACATACAATAAAGTCACTTCAAAGCCATTTTTGTGAGCTTTGTCAATCAAATTGATTTGAGCTTTTCCTCTACCTGCCAGTGTTGTTTCTACGTGAATACTTGGTAGCGTCAAGAATCTTGTGTAAACGAAATGCCTTCGTACATATAATATGTATCTAACTTAAATAAATGATGCT
>NZ_JAMXAZ010000047.1:0-6410 GCF_024718525.1 Levilactobacillus yiduensis | reverse complement strand
TAAGGGAAGGCATTCCCTATTTCTATACAATTCAGAAATCTTTTATGCATTTACACAAGATATTTTACGCTCTCAATAAATCCCCCAGTCGGCACAGAATCGGCTGGATTGAAAGGGTGGCTATCAAACCATGGCAATGGAAAAGCGGCAACGGCCGCGTCGAAAGAAGCATCCGATCCGTAATCTCCTAATCATTTTGGTGATTGCGCTATTAGCAGGCGGTACCGTGTATGGCATGCGTAAATATCAGAGCATTAAAGACTCCGTCGATAAGACCTACAAGGCATCTGGTGTGAAGAAACTCCGGAACGTTAACCAGGTCTTAAAGGATAAGGAACCCGTTTCAATCCTGTTGATGGGGACCGATACCGGGGCGTTGGGCCGAACCTTTGCTGGGCGGACAGACAGCATGATGGTGGTCACCTTGAATCCAGCGACGAATAAGACGACCATCACCAGCTTGCCGCGGGATACGGCCGTGACCATTCCGGGTTACGAGGACTACGGGCTGTCTAAGATCAACGCGGCCTACGCCTATGGCAAGTCCAAGACGGCCATCACGACCGTGCAGGACATGCTGAACGTCCCGATTGATTTCTATGCCATCATCAACATGGGTGGGATGGAGAAGATCATCGACGAGGTCGGTGGGGTGGACCTGAAGCCGTCCCTGTCATTTAGCTATGGCGGCTATTCCTTCAAGAAGGGCGTCGAAACGCACATGAACGGCAAGAAGGCGCTGGCCTACTCCCGGATGCGAGACGACGATCCGTTAGGGGACTACGGCCGGCAAACGCGGCAACGGAAGGTCATCATGGCCTTACTGAACAAATCCAATTCGGTGACGTCCCTGTTGAACGAGTCCTTCATCTCGTCACTCTCCAAGCAAACGCAGACCGACCTGACCTTTGATGACCTGACGGCGCTGGCCACCAACTACCGGAAGGCCACGCACCACATCAAGACCACCCACCTGCAAGGGACCAGCGAGACCATCGATGGCCAAAGTATGGAAGTGGCGTCAAAATCCGAACTTCAGCGAGTCACGAACTATATTCGCACGGCGCTGGGCTTGACACACAAGACGACCGGGACGATTGCCCAGTTGAATGCCACGTCATCGACTACGACTAGTGATACCGGCAGTACCAATACGACTGGCGATAGCGGTAATGGTGGTCCCGGGAATGGTTTTTAAGGTGTTGTTAAAAATAATTTTGTAAATTAAGAACCGTTGGCAGCCGTGTGCCGACGGTTCTTTTTGACGTCTACTTGGCGGCGGGGATGCGCGCCGGCGTAAAGGTCATGAATCTGGACAATGGTTGAAAGGGCGAACATTCATGACCAATACTTGATCAATACCACACAAAAATTGTAATGAGAATGTTTTAATTGTGGACAATGCGTTATAGTATAATTATCTTCATAATGATGGGTTAAATATCAAGGACTGATGTTAATTCACATGAAATTGTTTTTGAAGTTAATTAATTTATGTGATATCATTTTTAACAGTTGTGTTTTTTAAAGATTTCAATAAATTAAGTTAACGAACTGGTGTATTGGAGGAAAGTATGGATTCAGAACAGACAATTAGCTTGATGCAAATCGTGGGCATCTTACGGAAACATTTGAAGTTAATCACGATAACGACCGTTGTTGTCTTTGTGGCGGCGTTCTTCATGACATTTTTCATCATGACGCCCAAGTATGAGGCGACCACGGAAATCTTAGTCAACCGTAAACTTTCTTCCACCGACCAAAGCGCTCAGTTGCAGCAGGTACAAGCCGACGTCCAGATGATCAGTACATATAAGGATATTATTACGAGTCCCACGGTCTTGGCCAGCGTGAACCGGACGTTGGCGTCTTACCCGGGTTATCCGGGCTCACAGGCGGGCATCAAGGACGCCTTGACCATTAGCAATGAAACCAACTCGCAGGTGTTCTCAGTGACCGCTAAGGCAACTGACGGCACCACTGCGGCTGCCATTGCCAACGAGACGGCCAAGGTGTTCAAGCAAAAAGTGGTTAAGATGATGAGTATCAATAACGTGTCGATCGTTTCTAAGGCGCACGCCGTGAATACACCGGTCAGTCCGAAGAAGTCATTGAACCTGTTGATTGGCCTGGTTGCCGGGCTCTTACTGGGTGTTGTGCTGGCCTTCTTACGCGAGGTCACCGACCGGACCGTGAAGACCGAGGACTTCTTGACGGATGAGCTGGGATTAACGAGTCTGGGTGTCATCAGTGAGATCGACATGGCGGCGATTGAAAAGCAAAATGGTCACCAGAAATTAGGAATCGTGACGGAGGGCAGTGTCCACGTCCATTCAGAACATCGAAGAAGGGTGTAGGTGATAGCGATGGCATGGTTAAAACGACGAAAAGCAAAGCTAGATAATACCAGTCTTCGTTACGGTGTGGGCTTGGTCACATATTCTGATCCCAAGGGGCAGATTGCGGAACAGTTTCGGACCGTTCGGACAAACATTCAGTTCTCAGCGGTTGATCGGCAACTCCAATCAATCCTGTTTACCTCATCGGACCCGTCCGAAGGGAAGTCGACGATTAGTAACAATATGGCCGTTACCTGGGCGAAGCAGGGGACGCGCGTGATCCTGGTTGACGCGGATTTGCGTCGGCCAACGGTTCACCGGACCTTTGGCATCAGTAATCGCCGGGGATTGACGACGTATCTGTCAGGACACGTTGATGTCGCCACGATTATTCAACCGACCGTAGTCGATAATCTCGCGGTCATCACCAGCGGCCCCGTGCCACCGAACCCAGCAGAATTGCTGGATAGTGACCGGTTTAAGACGCTACTGAAGGAACTGGCCGACCAGTGTGATTTGATCGTCTTGGATTCGCCACCGGTCAACACCGTCACAGACTCACAGTTGTTGGCGGCACAGGTAGACGGCACGATTCTCGTGGTTCCACAGGGGATTGCGGATAAGAATGGTGTTCGCCGAGCTAAGCAATTATTGGAGACCGTCCACGCCAACATCTTAGGCGCCATCATGAACCGGGTCACGGCAGCGAAGTCCGGTGGCTACTACGGTGGTAAATATTATGGTGGCAATTACTATGGCGGTAAGGGTTACAGCGGTTATTACGGAACGGATGATAAATAATGGGGTTGATCGATCTCCACTGTCACTTGTTGCCGGGCGTAGATGACGGGTCAAAAGACTTGGACATGTCGCTGGGCATGGCGCGAGTGGCGGTCCAACAGGGCATTTCACACATCGTCTTGACGCCGCACCACATGGACGGGACCTACGTGAACCATAAGGCGGATGTGTTGGCGAAGACAACAGCGTTCCAGACGGCATTGGAAGCGGCTGAAATCCCGCTGACGGTGTTTGCGGGACAAGAGGTTCACTTGACCGGGGACTTGATGAAAGCCCTGGATGCGGACGATATTTTGTTTCTGGACGCCAACGAGCACTATCTGTTGTTGGAGTTGCCCCATAGTGGGGTGCCAGCCTACACCAGAGAAATGATCTTTGCCCTGCAGACGCGGGGTATCGTACCGGTGATTGCCCATCCGGAACGGAATCACGGGTTTCAAACGGACCCAGATAAACTCTATGACTTTATGCAAATGGGGTGCCTAACGCAGCTGACGGCTAGTAGTTATGTCGGTGTATTTGGGGACTCGGTTGAGAAGTTAACAGCAAAGATTATCAATGCTGGTATGGGGGTGACCTTTGCCTCGGATGCCCACAACTTCAAGGGACGTCGGTTCCTAATGGCCGACGCGTTCGCAAAGTTAGCGGACCAGGCAGGGGCAGAAACAGCAGCAAGATTTAAGAATAATGCTAAAGCGATTATTAATGGGGATGATATCGCATTGCCGAGTTTCAAGCGACTCTCGGCGGTCAAGAAGAAAAGAAGGTTTTGGTTGTTCTGATGGAATATCGTGAAAGTAAAATAAAATCCCCTTCCATTGATGTTGTCTATCAGCAACATCGATACATATATCGATTCTGTAAGCGGCTATTTGATATTATGGCGAGCTTAATTGCAGTGATCATCCTGTCACCATTATTTTTAATTGTGGCGCTCTTAATTAAGTTAGACGACGGCAAGGGGCCCGTGATCTATTCTCAGATTCGGTTAGGAAAGTATCAGCGGCCGTTTCGAATGTATAAATTCCGCTCAATGATTGTGGGTGCGGATAAAAAGAAAGCAAAATTGATTGCCCAAAATGATGTTGCCGGTGCCATGTTTAAAATGAAAGAAGACCCGCGCATCACCCGGTTAGGCCACTACTTACGCAAGTACAGTATTGATGAGCTGCCACAGCTAGTTAACGTGCTGCTGGGTCAAATGAGTCTAGTTGGACCACGGCCACCGCTGCCAAGAGAAGTAGCCGAATACACGCCATTTGATAAGCAACGGTTGGCAGTAAAACCCGGCTGCACTGGCTTGTGGCAGGTTACATTGCGTAACGATGCCAGCTTTGAGCAGATGGTTCGATTGGATTTGAAATATATTGAGAAGCGCGGATTCTGGTTTGATCTGTATATGTTGGTTCGGACGGTTGCGGTGTTTGTTAAGCCTAATGGGGCTTATTGAAAGCAGTTGATACGGAGGGATAACAATTAAAATCAAAATTTTGGTTGCCGCACATAAAGAGTTTCCCATGCCCAATGACAAAAATCTGTATCTTCCGGTATTGGTTGGGGCGACCCAAAATTATCGTGAGGGAATTGATTATCAACGAGATGATGAGGGAGAAAATATTTCAAAAAAAAATCCTCATTACAGTGAGTTGACTGCAGTTTACTGGGCCTGGAAAAACTTAGAAGACGTCGATGCCGTTGGATTGGTACATTATAGGCGTTACTTTATGGGATCTGCTGGCTTGAACTTGAGTGGGGTGTTGAAGTCCGAGGATGTTGAAGATATTTTGAATTCTTATGAGGCTATCGTTCCTAAAAAGAGAAATTACTATATAGAAACGAATTACTCGCATTTCATTCACGCACATGGTTCCGAAGCACTTGACATGACACGCCGAATAATTCAAAAGGCCTTTCCGACCTATGTACAGAGCTTTGATTCAGTAATAAAAAAGCGGAGCGCTCATATGTTCAATATGTTTATTATGAAAAAAGAACAATTTGATAAATATTGTGAGTGGCTATTTAAAATCCTTTTCCAACTGGAAGCGACACTAGATGTTTCCAACTATACAGGGCAGGAAAAGAGAATTTTTGGATATATTTCGGAGTTACTCTTGGATGTGTGGTTGCAGCGTAATCAAATCAAATTTAAAGAAGTTAAATGGCGTCAATTTGGGAAAAAACACACATTGAATAAGCTAAGTAATTTTCTCCTCAGAAAATTCTCACTGGGAGGAAAACAAACACATTTTTGATATACGTTTATATTGATGTTTTTTGGAGGGGTTGAATGATTAAACCATTAGTAACGGTAATTGTTCCATCTTTCAACAACGAAAAGACTATTAAAGATTGCATAAACTCTGTTAGAGTACAGTCGTATGCTAATCTAGAGATATTAGTCATTAACGATGGTTCAGATGACGCTACACCAGATATTTTAGATGGATTTTTGCGTTTAGATGAACGTGTTAGGGTTGTGACCACAGAAAGAAAGGGTATTTCTGCTGCCAGAAACCTGGGTGTAAGTTTAGCAAAAGGAAAATATCTTTCCTTTGTGGATTCTGACGACATCGTCGATATGGACTATGTTGAGTATCTTTTGAACCTTATCTGTACGTTTGATGTGCCAATTGCGAGTTGTCAGCATAGAATAGTTATTCAAGGAAAGTTAAAAAGAAATTTTGAGTTTTCTAAAAAAGCTAAACTTATTTCGCAAAAGAAATGGTTTGAGTTAGTTTTACAACGGAAAATACTGGACTTATCTGTGTGGGGAAAGATCTATCGTACAGAATTATTCGATGGGATTAAGTTTCCCAATGGGAAGTTATTTGAGGATAGTTCAACAACGTATAGACTTGTTGCTA
This sequence comes from Levilactobacillus yiduensis, assembly GCF_024718525.1. Lineage (NCBI taxonomy): Bacteria > Bacillati > Bacillota > Bacilli > Lactobacillales > Lactobacillaceae > Levilactobacillus > Levilactobacillus yiduensis. Next base: position 403 of record NZ_JAMXAZ010000047.1, on the reverse strand, counting down.
AGGCTAAGAAAATTGTTGTCGGTGGTGAATCGAAATATAATTATAAGCTTAGGAATGGATCAATAACACGTTCTAATTTTTCTAAAGCATCATTCGATTTAATCGAAGCCACTAAAGAGATGACTTCATACGTCGTTTCTAGGTATCCAGATTTAAGGGTTGCCGCAGACCTCAGAGAATTTTGGGCGTACGGTAGTACGTTAAATAAGATCCTTGTTAGCAATGACTATTTTAAATATAAGAAGTATGCACATAAAATTAAAGAAGAAATGCGCAGTCGTAGAACACCAGTATTTACTAAACAGAATCCAGATTTCAGATTAAAGTGTCAAGGGCAGTTTAAAAATGTAGGTTTTCGGCAGAAAGAAATGTAGGTTTTCGGCAGTTACTTGAGGCCACGTAA
>NZ_JAMXAZ010000046.1:0-7052 GCF_024718525.1 Levilactobacillus yiduensis | reverse complement strand
TATTTATACCAAAGCAAAAATAAAAAGCCCTCAGCAGGCTTTTAGAGGGCTAAATAACGAAGCCAGGACGATTAATAATATCTTCTTGTCTTTTTTGCAAAACATACCAGCTTAATTACTCCTAACATTAAAATAATAATTTCAAATTAGATACGCAGTTCTTAAAGTTAGTTATTCAAATTTTGTTGCCAGGTTTATGAAGATTCTCTGCATAAAGCAATTAAAAAAATTTGGTTGAAAGCAGCGGGATATGCAACAATTTTTAGCATTTAAAGCATAACAAACTCAGTTAAGTGTAAGCATAAATTGAATTAAGAATACATTCCATTTAACAACGGCAAAAATTGATTTTATGGTTATCAGAAGGCCGAGTGAAACGAGGTCAATGCGCACTTACACCCTTGACAAGTGTCAAGGGTAGATTTAATACCCATCGAAATGGGTATTATCTGTATTAGAAGGCTAGCGCCAACGATAAAAAGCCTAGAGCCAAATCTCAAGATTAATCAATCACATTACGAAGGATCCAATGACTATAAGCAAGACGAGCACCGGGAGTTATTACCCAAGGGTGATTAATTTCGAAAATTTGAATTTCAGTTGCTAAGTAAAGTGGCGTCTTACCATGATTAAAAGCAAAAACGGGTTGCGGAAAATCAGGCTTACTAGCAACTTGATGAACACTTTGACGAGAGTTCATCTGCCAACGAATTTTTAAATCTTCACGCGACAATAATTTTGGCAGGTGTGTTTTTTCAATTTGAGCTTGCCGTTGCAACTTTTGTGTAAACTCTTGTTTAGTCTTGTTTTGATGCCAATCATCAAAAAGATCATACTTGTTTGATTTAAAATCTAAATCCATAAAGCCAGCCTCCTAACCAAAATCAATTTTATCCAGCATCGTTTCAGTACTAGCCTGGTCTAAGCCTAAATAAGCTAAAGTCATTGCTTCACTGGAATGATTTAGCAAATTCATGACTAAGCCAATATTATAATTTGATTGCGTGTAAACGCGATAAGCCCCGGTTTTACGCATCGTATGGGTCCCTAGATAATTAATTCCTAACAGATCGCCAACCTTGCTCATGATTTTGTAGAACTGTTTTTCCGTGATATGTCGTTCTGGGTGCTGAATCGAGGGAAACAACCAGTCAGAAACCAAATGGTTTTCTTGCAACCAAGCTTGATAGGCTAATAAATCAGTTTGCACGGGTTTTAAGTAGAGCAGGTTAGCTTTACCGGTCTTTTGGTCGTGGATAAACGCATTCTGACGCACGGTGCCGTTTTCGTTAAAGACATCTGTCCAACGAAGCTTCATAACGTCGCTCACTCGCAACAGAGTCGCTTTACCCACTTGAAAAACGGTATAGTTACGCCAACCAGCTTTGAAATTATGGAGTAACGTATCTTGCACTTCTTTGAGCACATTTGAATCTTTGATTGGTAAGACAATTTGTTGCATAGTTTTAGCTCCTTAAAAAATTGATTTTTAGTACAAATTAAAGTACAATATTAAGTACAATGAAAGGGTGGTAAATATGACATTAGCACTAACACAGAGCGATTTTCGCGCTAACCTAAAAAAATATTTGGATCAAGTTAATGACGAAGACGAAACCGTTTATATTGCTCGTTCAAATAGTCGCGCAGTAGCCATCGTTTCACAAGAAAAAATGGACTGGCTAGAAAGAGCATTAAAAGCTAAAGAAGGTTCGTTAGAATATGCAATTGCACGTGATCAGTTAATTAAACGCCATGTTTTACCTGACGATGAAATTGTTGAATCAGATGATGGTTATTGGGGTCAGTTTAAATAATGAAAAAACTAAGATTTAAACCACGTGCAACCTTTAATGCTGATCTAAAACGGTTAGCCAGTTTAGACAAATCTATTATTGATGAAGTTCGAGCAGCCATTGATCTGTTGCTTGAGCAACAACAATTACCACCAGAATTTGAAGATCATGAGCTTAATCGGCGAATGAGCGGTTATAATGAATTTCACTTACGAGATACCCCGAAAAACAAAACACCAAGCGAAACTAACGATGTCCTGGTGGTTTATACGATTGATAAAGATGAACTAGTCTTAATTGGCATTCGAGTCGGATCGCATGATCGTTTATTTCCTGGTCAAAATCGTGCTAAAAGGTATCGAAAAAATGACAAATAGAAGAAGTTATTTTTATAATATGAAAATAAATAACCCCCAACATCTACATTATAGATATTGGGGGTTATTTTAACAATGATTTTGAGGGGCGATTTTGTAATTATAGTCCCTAATATAGGGACAAAGCTTATTTGAAAGTTTTTCTCAAACACATCATGTATTTTAGACTGTGCCACTATTATTCTCTGTTATAGGCAGACCAGAAACGCCCTTTTTTGTACATTTTATAAGTTCTTTTTTCAGTCAAACGTGCACGTTGTAACCGTCGTTTTTGCATTTTCCATCACCCCAAATCCTTACTCGCTTTTTCACTTTAATCATTTATTTATATATTTCATATTAATGATAAGTATACCGCTTTTACTAATAAACCGCCTAATGATTATTGTGATTACAACAAAAAAATAAGTACCCACTCAAGACCATGCTGGTCAAGATGTGGCTACTTATTTAGTCGGTTATGATTGACGTTTGTCATTCAATTGTTTTTCTAATTCTTTAATCTTCTTCTGCTTGCGGCGAATGTACCAGATCAGCAAGATGATCAAGAGTAAAATCAAGAGGCCAATGCCGATATACAGCCACCAGTTAGGGCCCTGCTTCAAGACCGCCGTATGATTCAGATTAGTGGCCTCGCCCTGCGTAATCACGAAGTTCTGCTTAAATTGCCAGTGCTGCTTCTTGGATTTGACCTTGACGACTGCGGTGTACTTGCCAGCCTTCAGAGCATTTTGTCCGGTTCGCACCGGTAATTTGTAGATTGAACTGGGTGCCATCTGACCGTTAGTCAAATTTTGATGGTAGACTACTTTTTGGCCGCCACGATGGTAAATCTTGATCTTCGTTTGGACCTTATTCAAGTAGGCCGCCGTGTGGTTCACTAACGGAAAGTTGATGACGTTGCGGCCGTTGAGTTGCTCGACCGTGATCTTGTTCATCGTGAGGTGGTTCGTCGTCAAATCGCGATCACCATGCAGAACAACGGCTTCAGTATAGGCATACTGATTATTGACCGCGACCGCCTTTTTTGTTTCAGCGGCCGTTGCCTTTTTCAAGAAAGTCAGCCCACCAGCCAAGATACCGTCATACGATTTGGCCGGCATCTTGATTTGAAACTTGACGGTCTTAACTTGTCCCTTATCCAGCTTAACTTCGGACTGGTCAGTCGTCACCAGTTTGGCTAAATCATACGGCAAATCCGCACTTTTATTTTCAGTCGCCCGCTGATAAGCTACCACACCATTGATGTTGGTCGTCGCCTTGGAAATCCCAACATTGATCGTAATTGGCGCATTCGAGGTGTTGTGCACCTTCACCGCAATGGTCTGGGTCTGTTTTGGTTTTAACTTCAAATCAAAGTACGAGACGTTCGAATCGACTTGACTACTCGAACGTACCGGACTGATCTCAAATCCCACGGCCGAATCAGCCTTCGCTGATTGGGCCATGCCACCCATGAACAGACTCATCACACCGACTAATGCCGTTGCTAATAATGCTCGCAATCGTTTCCCCACACTCATCACGCCTTTTCTCTCAAATTAAGTCAGGATATTGGTTCGACCAACATCACCATACCACTAGTAGGCTTCACGCTCACTTTAGTTAGATGGCGTAGCGCCCAAGTTCCAAGTCAACGTTGTCGTGTAGCCTTGAGCGAGCTTAGGCGTTGCACCCGGAACAGTCAGGTTAGAACTGCCGAACGTAAACGTCGAGATTCCGTTACCGTCACCAGCTAAAGCTGAAGCAACCGTGCCTGCAGCGCCATTAGTGGTCGTACCGCTCGTCGTCGTTCCAGGAGTCGTCGTTCCAGGAGTCAAAGTGGCGTTCCCCGTCTTAACCGTTGAATCACTTGAAACTTTGGTGCTAACAACCGTCAAGGCAGCGTTCGTCAACGCTGAGCCACTCGCATCCGTCTTCGTATTGAATTGTTGGCCTTGTGCCACGGTCAATGCCCAGCCGGCATTCGTCCCCCGCAAATCACTAACTTTTACCGTTGGCGTGGTCGAAGCATTCAAAGTCGCATCAGCTGCCGAAATCGTATCTTTCCCAAATGAAAGGTGCGTATTATCCACTGACAATGATAGTGTCCCACTTGAGAAGGCCACATCACCTGTCGAATCCGTATCCGCGGCGTTTGCAACCACCGTACTTGTCCCTAAAAGTCCAGTAACAACCATTAATCCCAAAACCATTTTTTTCATTACAAACTGCTTCCTTTCAAGTACCTGATTTATTCACAAAGAGCCTCAGCTCTGGTACAGTTAAATTGCTAAACAAAACCACATGAGAGAAGATGGCTCTATATTGAAAACTTTACAATAAATGGCATTAAATTTCAACCGCGCGTTTTATAATCAAGTTAGCCAAATACTTTTAGCTTGTAATTTGCCAAGACTTTTTTTATAAAAGCTTTGCTTTTTATTTTGCAATAAATAATGCTAATGTAAGTGACAGAATAATTAGTACCAGTATCGCTAAGACACTTTTGATGCCAAAAGCAATAGTTAGACTTATCAGAATAATAAGTGGCAAATAAAAATAGTCCAATTTATTGACTTCTGAGCAATCCATACCAGTGTAGATTTATTAAAATTGTTACCAAAAAAACGCGTGTAGTTTGCTTACAGGGAATATTGGTCATAACTTAATACGATTTCTTCAGTCAATTAACTATATAACATTTTGGCTAATATAAGAAAGCTTTACCAAAAGTGCCACCATTTTTTATCGCTTCTATTTCTATACACGTCCTCTTCTGAGGTATTATTTTGTTGTTTCTGAAATGTCCCAGAAGTTTCAAGTAAGTCACTTGTTTTTTGAATATGGGCTTTTAACTCTCTATTTTCTTCTACAGTTGTTAATTGTAGTTGTTGTTGCTGATCTATTAATTTTGTTAGATGCTCTATTTGTTGGTCTTTGGCAGCAAGCTGTTTGTCACGTTGAGACTTTAAATCTGCTACTTCTCTTCTTAGAGTAGCGATTAGCTCATTATTTTCTTCGCTAGTCTTTGTCTCTTTTTTGCTACCTGTTTGTTGGTTATTTGCTACCAAAGGCTTTGCTACCTTGTCGCTAATAATCTTTTCAGCTGTAGGGCTGATTATGTTTGTACCTTGACTATCTTTTTGTCGGTTCTTTGCTGGTAGTCTTTGGTAGTGATATTGAATAGTCTGTTTGGAGACCTTCAATTCATCAGCAAGTTCTCTAATAGTTTTAGGCATGATTTCCAAACCCCTTTCGGAGTTCAGCAAGTGCTTCTTGTCTTGCTTGATCTCTTATTTTTTTATCGTGCTCGGCCTGTTTATCAGCCAATGCTTGTTTCTCAGTGGAGCCTAAAGTCAACCCCTTAACTTTGTCAATGGCACGCCATTTTTCCTGTTCTGTTAATTCACCATTATGCTGAATGTTAAAGAGTTTTTGACGTTCATCTTGAAATTGACCTTGTGAGAAGTCATTAGCGTTTTTCTTTTCAGACTTCCAAGTAAAAGAATACCCAATCACTGGTTTTCCGCGGCCTTTACCATATTTTTTTCTAACCGTTAGGCCTCTAAAAAGAGGCGTAAGTTCCTCTTTGATGGGTTTTAAAACGGATTGATTTATATTGCTACTTTTATAGCTTTTAGGGACATCTAATAGCTCGTTAAAGTCTGCAACTGAAAAGTAAGCGTACCCAGTAGTTCTAAATTGTTTTAGTAACCGAAACATGGTTTTTGCGTAGCTACTTTTTAAATCTCTGAATTCTGATAAAGCATAACGAACCCAACTTTCCAGCTCATTTAATAATTTTATAGCTTTGGGGTAAATTTTAATATCAACATAAGGATCATCAGCATGGCCGTTTATCTCAAATTCGGTAAACATAACAAAAAATTCACGATGCAGCCCATCTTTACTACGCCTTCCAAAGCGTAAGCCTAAAATTTTTTGATAAGTACTTTCAATATCGTCAATAAATCGGTTATTTGCTGTAGGTTTATATGCACTTAATTCTTTTAATTGATCAAATGAAAACCTTACAGTTTCGTCACCCTTGTCACGCATTCTAGAAACTATTGAGAAGAATAAATTCATTTCAACAGGAGTGAATTTTCGAAGTGGGATTGTATTTAATTCAGGATCATATTTAACAATTTCATTACTCAAATGAAGCACCTCTTTTAATGAATATGGTTTTATGAATATATAATACTACAAAACTCTATCTATAAGCAGACAAAACTCTATCTATAAACAGACAAAACTCTATCTATAAACAGACAAAACTCTATCTATAAACAGACAAAACTCTATCCATAAACTTCTGTACGCCTTGGGGGAGTAAGGCGCAATAGGGGTCTAAAAGAGGTTTAAAAGAGGTTTATAAAAGAGGTTTAAAAGAGGCACCACTGTACAAGATCAAAATCTAAAACAAAAATACAAAGGAGTGAGCCCAAAAACAGGCTCACATTAAACTTCATTCGCTACGCTCTTTGCGCCTCACTTCGTTCGTTGCCTACAAAGGAGTGGCAATCCACATTTATTCGGGCGCTGACGCCCCGAACCCCGTCCAAGCTGAACCAGCTTGACCGCTTTTTCACTCGCCGTTAGGCAGGAAAGCAAAGTTTCTATAAAACTTTGGCTTTCGCCATTTCAGTGTTAAGACTGGTTTAGAGCTGTCAATTCCTTATGCTCCCACGCTACGCTCGTCCGCTACCATTGACAGCAAACAGTTAGTTTTTTGAATTTCAATAAGAATTCAACTGCTATGTTCGTTTTTAAGGGCCTTATTTCTCGTTTCTAGCGATTTTGAGACTGTTTATATATATTTATACCAAAGCAAAAATAAAAAGCCCTCAGCAGGCTTTTAGAGGGCTAAATAACGAAGCCAGGACGATTAATA
>NZ_JAMXAZ010000045.1:0-7123 GCF_024718525.1 Levilactobacillus yiduensis | reverse complement strand
TGCTAACTATCATAAGGGAGAGGCTTTCCCTTTTCAATTGCTTATTTTTCTATTTACACATAATTATTTAAACACTCAAATAATCCCTGACAAGCCCCGATACAATGTAACGCTTTGAGGTAAATATACTTTGGACAGAGACTCTCCCCACTCCTCCATTAACTTGTCGTACTTAGTTGTCTTAAACCATCTAGATAAATAAATGGAACAGACCAATACCCCTGACATACCATCAGATAAGTATGGAGATACATAACGAGATACATTACTAATTCGGAAACCAATTTTATCACTCTGATCAATCGAAACTGAATAAGTAGTTATCAACATATCAAACGTCTGTAGTATTAACGTTCTATTGTCATTAAACTTATCCTTCCTCATACGTAATTTTAGATGATGCAAGGCATATCCCGTACAAATCACCAAAGCCAACGCACGTTTAATATACACGATGTTCTCTTTATCACCAATTACTCCCCGATTTAGTCTAACATTGAGCAGTCTTAAATCATCTATTAGTATTTTAATCCTATTCAAACTGCAGAATCTTGCTGCCATCCTTCGATCTTTATGGAGCAATTCAAATGCCATGTCAACTAACACGTCCGAATCCATTGAGATGCCTACTGGAAAATCTTCACTTAAATGATCACACGCAATTTTCTTTCCAGTGTGCGAAAGCATGTTCACCCCACCATTACTCAATCGCTCCAGTTCGACAGTTTTATTTAACTCGTCAGTTATATACTTAGCTGAGTATTTATCATGATGCTCATCATCTTCAAAGATAACTTCCAAATTTCCGTCTTCTATTACTTGGATGCTTCTTCTCAACGAATCTTTCCTGCCTTTTATCAAAATCTCAATAACTTCAACAAAGACCAGTGGTAAATGATACCTAATCGCCCATTCTTTAAAAAACCTAAGCGTCATTTCCCCAGATTCATCTACACCTAAAAAACTGTTAGCTCTACAAAACAAGGAAATAAGTAAGTAACCAATTTGCTGGTTATCCTGTTCATTTAAGCTAAGGTGTGATATTTCAGAATTATAAAATCCTACCGTTCTATACTGAACTTTTCGTTGATTATCTTGTACATTTAACTCGGAAATCGTATCCAAATCAATAAATGACACCGTATCCGTATTGCTATCAATCAAAACATTAGCACTCGAAATATCTCCCAAGTAATATCCACGCATATGCAGCCGCTGCACCTTGTTAAGTAAATCAAGCATAATCTTCTTGAGCTCTGAATAGTTTGTTCTTGTTCTATCACTATTCACTACGCGATCAACTACGGTGGCTCGATAAACATCAAAATCCACACCATTGACTTTTGTTTCAATTAAGAAATAATCATCGTCTTCCCAAAATGAATCGATTTTCTTAGGAAAGCACTCACAATCCTCTAGCACCTTCAAATAATGAGATTCTTGTTGCAACTTACAAATACAGGTTTCTCTTGTATCGCTAAACCCATCCTTAGCAGTCTTAAGAACAACATCTTCATCTCCATACTTAGCTAAGAAAACAGATCCAGACACTTTCGAGTTTAGTGCCCGGTATGGCTGATACATCTTGAATAATTTTTTTGAGATCATTCCATCATCTTTATTTTTTGGAAATGGTTCTTCAATAAAGTTTGGCAGAAAATATTCAGACAGCTTATAATCCTCATACTGTGGAGTCCCATTCAAGTCATAAATGATTCGATTCCCATTCGCTGATAAAATACCATATCTGTAAAAAATATTCGTAGCATCCTTGAACCTACGATCCGTATAAATAGCTATCCCTTGCATCTTTTTTGGAGAAATGCATCTATAGAGTCCTTTTATATTTTTTACAAATTCTCGCAAATCTGTAGGATAAATCGTAATAAACTTGCCTGCCTCCCATAAATCACCATTACCAGAAAGATTATATTCAAGGTAGTCAAAATTCGATATATATTTAAAAGTGAGCATGTTTCTTTTGCAGTAGACGTAAACACTATCCAGTACATCTTGAAAATTCTGCAAAGTACATGAAACATGTATTTTAAATCCCTGATGCGGAAGTTCACTGGCAGCAAAATTAAATTGTCTGAAAATCCTTACTTCATCACAGCTTGATTTACTCAAAACCAGTTCATCAACATCTTCTGGCAATATATCAACACTAAGCTTCAGATTTTTCATAAAAACCTTTCTCTTTGAGATAATATTTAAAACTTCCATACTCATTTCATTCACCCCGTCCAATTTGAATTTTTATCTTGTATGCATAGAATAGAAAATACCAACAGGTTGTTCAATCTTAACAACTCGCTGATACCTGGTTTTACAATTCAATTTTTTTACGGCTAGCTATCGATTAGCTTAGTATTATTCTATATACTTTTGAAATGAATAGTTGCTCAAGTCACTCTTCAATTTTAAATTAGGAGATGTAGTATCTATGAAAGAACTACTTGCATTACAAACCTTATCAGTAAAACCTGTTAATGAATCTTCTGAAGAAGCTGGCTGGACCATTGCATGCAGTCACGATTGCAAAGTTGAAACACAATTCTTGCCAACCTCTAAACACTAACGCTTTCATAACCAACCGTAATTAAATGGCTTTGTCTAACCAGATGTATGCCCAATTCACAATTTTGGATTTAGAAGCATACCCTGTTTCCAAAAAAAACTAGGAGAGGTATTCCAGCGTGAAAACCTTTCCTGGCTTTTCTTGTCCAATTTCCAAGTGAAACCTAAAGTACAGCTTGATCATGACTGGCTTTTCACTGTGGATGGGTGCCGCAGCCTTCATTGCGGTCTCCTACTTCTTCGGTGCCGGCTTCCCGAAGGATAAGATCTGGAATATTCTGTTGAGTTTCTGCCTGGGCCTCATTTGGGGGCTCATGGCCTTCTCCCTGCTGCACGTGTCTTGGATCTCCGGGCTGGTGGCTTCGTCCGTGATGTTTGGGATTCTGACGTTCCTGGCCCTCTTCTTGCAAGGAACCATCCTGCCGTTCACCGAGGTGCCGGCTTGGCTGATCACTTGGGGGACGACCATGCTGATCATCTCCAACATCACCATCAAGAGCTGGCCAATGTTCTGCTTTGAACTGCTGGCTTCAATGTTCATGGGTATCTTCGTCATCGGCTACGCTTCGGACTACTTCAACAAAGTCATGTTCAAGCTGTTTCCGGAGAAAAAGCCTAAGGACGACGACAGCCAGGACCACGACGCGGCTGATAAGGGTGAGCCTGGGAATGAATTGGGTTAAGCATTTAGATAATTTGTGGTAAGTGAAAGGTCTGGGAGCGCCTCCCAGGCCTTTTTGATTGTGATCAAAAAAGCCGCGACCGCAGTCACGACTCTCGAATCTATGCAACTTACCCCACTAACCGCCGAACATTACCATTGAACCGACTCTTCCAGTGACTATCGTTTAGGCTTGAGATGCCCACACCACCGGTATCTGAGCTCGGTGAATCGTGTAGAAAGACTTGGTTGCCCAGGTAAATCGCGACGTGGCAGTTGACCCCTTCAGACTTGTCGGTGAAGAAGAAAATGTCGCCGCGTTTCATATTCTTGGCCTTGATCTTGCGGCCCATGTGAATCAACGTGTAGGTCGTGCAACTGGACGTCGGCCCTAAGCGTACGCCAGACTTGGCGTAGATCCAGTGAATGAACGATGAACAGTCAAAGCGGCGCGCCGCAATGCTGGAGCTGGTCCGACCGCCACCCCACAGATATTTGGACTTGCCGACCAAGGCAGACCCAGTCTTGATGGCCTTTTCGACCTTCTTGATGTTGCCCTTCAAAGCCTTCTGGTCCATGGTCAGGTACTTGGCACGAATCCAGTAATTCTTGTCGCCCACGTTCATGCGGTAATACCCGGACTTGGATGGCGTGGTGTTGAGCTCCACGCGCTTGTCCACGTGAACCCACTTGCCAACAAGCTGCTTGGTGCTGGTACTGCCCGTCACCTTAGCCCCCTTTAGACCCTTAGGCTTGTTGTAGAGCAAAATGTGCTGCTTATTGACCTTCATGGTGTAATCCATCTTGTTCGCGTAACGGACCCACTTGTAAAAGGCATCTTGACGAATCCAACCGCGGTTGGTCTTGTAGAAGACCCCATGGCCGTTCTTCGCCATTCGCGTCACCTTGAAATGGTGCTTGTAGTCATACTTAGCCGAGGCTGACCGCTTCATGCCAGACTTATATAATTTCTTGTAGAAGCCATACTTGGTGTGGTAAAGCGTTTTAGTCTTGCTAACAGCCTTGTTGTAAACAGTCTTGTCAGCGGCATTGCTGGCCTGGGCGGTGACAGGCTGGCTCGCAAAGCCGGTCGCCATTAATCCCAACGCAAAGAACCCACTCAATATGTATTTGAGACGATGCACGGTAAATCCCTCCTGATTGGTTAACTATTAAGTTATCAAATGATGAACTCATAGTTATTCTACAAGAGTTTCGTGAAGCGGGGTAATGCGGTTTACTGTGCAGAATGCCGGCATTTATGCACAGTAACTCATCTTAGAAATACCGGTCACGTATCCCAGACACGTCAGGTCCACATCGCCAACAATTACGACTACCTTGAGAAGGGTCACACCGTCAACTTCAACCTCCTACACATCAAAGGTTACACCCTCAGCAAGGCCGCCGTACCAAGCTTAAGGGTCATTTGGCCGGCCTATCCGCCAAATACTTTATCTGGCCTGCAAAATAATCCTTACGCTCAGCCCTAATTTATGGTACGCTAGCATCTCGTGGGAAATTCAAACGAGGAGCAACACAATGCCTAAAAATTTCAAAGAAGAATTACTGTTCACTGCCGTTATGGCGGGCCTGATGGTCTTGGTCATGGCTGGCTACAATATCGCCTTAGCCGATGGCTTCTCCCATCACTTCATCCGGGAGGTCCTGACCGGCTACCCGCTAGCCTTAGTGGTCGCGGCGATCTGTGACCTGGGGATTATTGGCCCCGGCGTCAAATACATCTTTTTCCATTTTATTATTAACGATTACATGAAGAAAAAACAAATTAGGATTGCCCTGACCATCTCAGTCATGATGGTCGCCGGCATGGTCACGCTGATGTCTCTGTTCGGCATGGTCGTCACCCAGAACTTTGGCGACAACGTCCTTCTAACTTACCTGCACACCTGGATTTTCAACTTGTTCATGGCCCTGCCATTACAACTGTTGATCGTTGGGCCCATCGCCCGCGCCATCCTGGGTGCCGTCCAAAAGCGGACTGCTCCAGCCGAAAATTTAGCCCCAAAATCAGTCGAAGATTAACCAACTAAACGTCGCCGCTATTACCTAGTGGGCGACGTTTTTCTATTTTCTGCGGTCCCACGCCAAGGAAAAAAATCAGCCCCGGTCGCCGTGAATGGCGGTCGGGGCTGATTTTTTCATTTTTTTAAATCTTAATTTTCAGCAGTACTTGTCACAAGTCCATACAATGAAACGCAACGTCCCTCACTCGAATTGGTGATGGCCGTTGCGTTTTTAATCACTCTAGTGTTCCGCCCGGTGGATATCTCCAGTAATGTCATCTGCACTGAAATCGTGACTGCGGTAAGCCGCATCAGTCACGGGCAAATGCTGTTCAAGCGTACTGAATGCTTGAACACTAACGTCGCCGGTGACCTTTTCAAAGCCCAGCAAGTGGCCGCCAAATGAGTGGTCATCTGCCAGAAAGTGGTCATGAAAGCCGCCAACCGCGATGCCATCAAATAACTGTGGCGCGTAGTAGCCAATCAACGTGCCGGCAATCTCGCCACGAGAAAAAACTTGCTGTTGCTTAGCGGCCTGGGCCAACGTCTGGTACGGTGGCTCGGACTTGGCCACGGCGCGGGTCCGGATGGCCGTGAACACACCGGTGACCTTGACGGAGAAAAAGGCGTTGTCGAACTGTGCCAGCGCGCGGATCTGATGATTCAAATCGGCATCGCTGGCCCCCAGCACCGACATCAGCGGCTGGTAATCGGCAAAGTGGGCGTTGGCAAACGGCATGGTAAAGTCATCCGGCACCTCATGCACAGCCCCCTGCGCAGTGACTTGATACGGGTGCCCATCCAAAATAATCAGCTCACCATCCAGGCCGGCGCCGGTCCCAATGCCGGTGTCGCCGTGACGTAGTAGTTCCTTCATCGTCAGTGTGCCGGCCAAAAGCCCCGGCACTAGCAAGGCCAGCGTCCCATGTTGGTAGAGTGTGGTGGTATTCATGTAATGACTCCCTTTCGTAGGTCTTTGCCTCTACGATACCGCGTGTGGTGGGGATTGCAAGTGACAGGGAAGATGACCATGGCGCCTTCTCGGTTTGATGCCGCCGTTTCACCAGAGCTTTCTCCGCTCACATGACAAAGTATCATCAATTTATAATATCCAACTTATAAAAGCGACCACATCTTTTTAATGACATCTGCCCAAGATTATTTATCCACTATTTCGTTAGTTTGCCCTTGTTTTTCCCCAACTGAATCATTTGCCGCACCCAGCGCTGCGAGTAATCATACTTCCGGGTTAACTCCGCAATGTTGTGGCCGTTGTACTCCAGTAGCACTTGCTTAGCCACCTTAAAAACACCAGCCACATTTCACGCGAGAAATACGGTTGGTATTTTTATCCTGCTTATTTCCAATTAGCAGACAATTCCCGACTGTCACTACTAACCGCAGCCGAAAAAACCGTGTTGCTGGCTTGATTTGGGTTCTTAACCCCAAATCAAGCCAGCAACACGTCCTATGTCTACTTACTTTTTTGCTTCCGTGGCTTCCCGACTTTTCTGAATAATTTGGCGAATCCAGCGCTGGGAATACTCGTACTTCTTCGTCAGCTCCGCCAAGTTGTGGCCGTCATATTCCTTGACGATTTGCGCCGCAACCTTATCGCGATTGTACAGTCGCATGGGAAATGAAATCTGCCGGCCACGATACATTTCGTAGATTTTCTCCGTTAACTCCTCACCCACTAAATCATAGAGCTGCGCGTATGATTCTTGTAGTAAATCTGTCCGCATTGCCATGCCGCATTCTCCTAACCAATTGTTTTTTTGGAGAGCGTAAAATATCTTGTGTAAATGCATAAAAGATTTCTGAATTGTATAGAAATAGGGAATGCCTTCCCTTA
>NZ_JAMXAZ010000044.1:0-7206 GCF_024718525.1 Levilactobacillus yiduensis | reverse complement strand
ATGGATTAAAAACTCCTGTTTTTGATCTAATTTAACTAAAATCAAATCGAATGTCAAAGTATCCAAACACGTTCTAATGATTGATTATATTTAGAACGTTGGTCGAGGTTACGCCGTTGGCGTAGACCATGTTCAGGTAGGTCACTCAAAGAAAATTCAAATTTCCCCTGATATAGCCAATTGTAAATAGATTTAGTAGCTAGTTTAAGTTCATGAGCAATCACTTCTGGTGACCAGCTTAGACGTAAATGGTTTAGAATGATTTGCTTTAATTTGGCATTCAATTTAGTTTTCCGACCACATCGTGCCCGCTTAGATTCAGCGTTCGCTTGCGCTGACTCAGCTTGATAAGGTTGACAGCGGGATAATTCATAAGAAATCGTGAACGGCGATCGTTTTAACTGCTCAGCCATTTGGGCATTGGCCAGTCCTAGTTCACAAAAGGTTTCAATTTTAATTCGTTCAGAATAGGTTATACTAGACAAAAGATCAGCTCCTAAAAAATGGGTTTGTGGTAAACACCATTTTAAAGGAAGCTGATCTTTTTTGTCCGAACAGCGTTCGGATTAATTTTACAATCTACCTCTTAACCTTTATTCGCAACCGCGATCGGGCTACTTTACAACAATTAGTTATGAACTACCGTCCCAATGGTACTGAAATGGATACCGTCATAAGGACCATTCAAAAGAACTACTTAGGGATCAGGAACGCTTGTCTCTATGACTACTCTAATGGGCCGTTAGAGGGGATCAATCGCAAGATCAAAGAACTTAAACGTAGCTGTTACGGTTTCAGTAACTTAAGGCATTTCTTTATCCGCATCAAATTGATCCATGCCTAAAATAAAAAATTTAGGTCAACACTGTGGGAGGCAGGTGCGGGCCCGTTTCGCTACGCTTCGGACCCGCACCTGCCTCCCAACCCAAACACTTTAATCTAGCTATGGCGGTAAAAAAAGAACCCTACCATAAGATAGAGTTCTATGGACCATCAACACTATTTGACAAAGTCCCGAAAAGATACCCCTTTACATTTGCAGGGTATCTTTTCAAGACTCATATTTTTAAATAGCTAGGCTACCATTATCAATTACTAATTCTGTTCCGGTAATTGTCTTAGATTTGTCACTCGCCAAGAATAAAATACCATTGATAATATCCTCAACTTCAGAATAGTAAGGAGGTAATGGATCGTTAACAGCCAGGTTACGTTTCAGGATGATCCACTAATACTTTTTGCATCAACCTTATTTTTATTTGTTTTTTAAATCATCGATGGTATTAATATTCTTCATATACTTCGGCACAGCCAATCCAGTTTTAGCATGCTCCAGATTTTTCCTGACTTCAACATATTTACCCTTATATTTCTTAGCATATAACTTATGTGTCACAGGAAGTTCGACTGTAACTGTCGCATCCAATTTACCACTAGAGATCGCACTCCACATAATACCAACATCAAGCTGCTGCATCGTTGCGTCATACCCCTTTTGTTTCAAAAGAGTTGTGACTAGGGTAGTAGTAGCTATTTCATAGTCATATGGAGTATACCCGATCTTGATTTTCTTGCCTTTTCCATCAGGCACACCCTTTAGCCACTCTTTGACTTGCTTAGGATGGTCCTTAATAAACTCATCAACGGCCTTTTGTTTATTCATACCGTTGTTGATTTTCATCATTAATGGATTAGAAATTTTGATCGACCAATGGAAATTCTCTAAGAATTTATTGGCACCTGGATTATCTTGTTTAAATCCCTTTCGAGTAATAGTCCGCATTGATTCACCCTTGCCATAAGCATGTTTAGGATCATCTAGGAATTTCAGCGGATATTTGGCGAACATCCAGTGCGGCTGCCACCCTGTCACTACGATCGGCTCTTTATTTTTAATAGCCTTATCCAAGGTACTTACCATGGCAGCAGTAGAACTTGGCATAATTTGCCAATTTGCGCTTTTCAGATGGTACTTACTCAAAGCCGTTTCAGTACTATCAGTAATACCCGCACCAGCTTCGATCCCTGTGATCGTATAGTTGATCTGAGACCCTAATTTTTTATGCGAATTATATTCGGGCGGCTTGGCACAGGCACTAACAACTACTGCCAAGCCTAACGTCGCGGCTGCTAATTTTAGATAACGGAGGATTTTCTTCTTCACTATGATCACCCCTTATCTGGATGTCTGGTTGAACGATTGTGTGATCCGATCCAAAATAATAGCGACGATAACCACCGCGATACCTGCAGCGAAACCTGCACCAGCATCGTTACGTCCAACAGCGAAGTAAACCTGCGTACCCAAACCAAGCGCACCGATCATCGATGCAATAACGACCATGGAAAGTCCGAGCATCATTGTCTGGTTGACACCGGACATGATCGTTGTCTTAGCCATCGGCAATTGCAGTCCGATCAGTTTTTGCCAGCTAGTCGAACCGAATGAATCGGCAGCTTCGATCAAGCCTTCTGGGACCTGACGGATACCCAAGCTGGTCATCCGTACTGTCGGCGGCATTGCGAAGATCACAGATGCCAAGACACCAGGGACCATCCCGATACCAAAGAAGGACACAGCTGGGATCAGGTAAACAAAGGCCGGCAGAGTCTGCATGAAGTCCAGGATCGGTTTGATCACAACTTCAGCTTTATTACTCTTAGCCATCCAGATCCCCAGCGGGATCCCAATGATGATCGCGATCAAACTTGACGACAAGACCAAAGTCAGGGTCTGTGTCATATCACGCCAATATCCTAAGTTCCAGATCAATAAAAGACCCAAAACTTCAAAAATCATGAAGCCCAATTTCTTCTGGTCTTTCTTGACCCAATACGTTAAAGCCAAAATAACAATGATAAATAGCCATTCCGGCAATAAATCAAAGACCCATTGGATCGCGTCAATGATAGCCTGGAAAAAAGCCGTGATACTGTTGAAAAATCCTGTAAATTTACTTAGCCAATCAACACCAGCGTTGATCCAATTGGCTAATGGTAATGCTCCGATACCTTTCATTAAGCGCTCACCTCTTCCCCGGAAATAGCAGCCAAGACTGTCCCACGCAAGATAATACCCAGCAAATGATCATCATCATCGACCACGATATACGGGATCGGGGTCTTCGAAATATCATTGATCAGATCATTGATCGGTGTATCAGCATGAGTCTTGGGCACATCGGTCTTCAAAACGGACCGTAAATCTTTACTGTTTTTCTTGATCAGGTCTGAAACATCATGCGCGTCAGCAAAGCCGACGAACCTGTTTTCGTTATCAACCACATAGATCGAAGAAATATCATTTTCACGCATGCGGCGTAAAGCCACTCGCGGACCAGCTTTAGCAATGTTGACCACCTGTGCTTTAGCCATGACGCTGCTGGCTGTCAAGACTTGAGTCCGGTCAACGCCTTCAATAAAGCGTTCGACATAATCATTAGCCGGATGCGTCAAGATATCTTCAGGATCCCCGATCTGTTGAACTACACCATCACGCATGATCATGATTCGATCACCCAATTTCAAGGCTTCGTTTAAATCATGACTAATGAAAATAACTGTCTTATGCATTTTTTCTTGGATCTGTAACAAGAGATCCTGCATTTCTTTACGATACAGTGGATCCAAGGCAGAAAAGGCTTCGTCCATCAGTAAGATCTCGGCATCATTGGCAATTGCCCGTGCTAAACCGACCCGTTGCTGCATCCCACCAGATAACTGGTCGGGATATTGTTGATCGTAACCATTCAAACCAACTAGGTTCAAAGCATCCTTGGCCTTTTTTTCTTGCGTTTCCTGATCAACTTTTTTTAGTGCTAATCCATATTCCGCATTCTGCAGAACTGTCAAGTGTGGGAACAAAGCAAAATTCTGGAAAACCATTCCGAACTTATCCTGGCGTAGTTTACGCAAACCTTCTTTGTCTAGATCCATCACACTTTGGCCATCAACTTCGACATCTCCATCAGTCGAGTTGATCAAACGATTAATCATCCGGATCAGGGTTGATTTACCACTACCGGATAGACCCATGACAACAAAGATCTCTCCTTCATTAATTGAAAAATTAGCGTCACTGACACCAACTGTACAACCAGTTTGAGCAAGGATCTCCTCTTTGTTCTTACCTTGTTTAAGGAGTTCCTTAGCCTGAGAGATCTGTTTGCCAAATATTTTAGTTAAATGTTTGACTTTAACTTTTTCTGTCATTACATGCCTCCAATAAATCCGTGCTTTCTTATGCTGCGAAGTGCTTGGTGTAACTGATAAACAATTAAGAACCATCGGCTGAAAAATGTTTAGTACACCCTACACTGCCCTAGCAGTTGAAATTCGTCAGGCCAGCCTGATAACTGGCCTTTCTGCTCGAATAAAAAAGACTTGAACTGTCTACAGCTTGAACCTTCGTTATTATAGTGTATTGCCTAGCGTATACCTTACTGAATAAAATGAAAAACATGATACAAAAAGAGACCGATCGATGCTTTACTAGCTTTGATCGGCCACGCTGTAAAATAACTATAAAACGAACTTGTGGTCCACACATTACAAAAATGTTACAGCCGAATCATTAAGATTACCTTAACACATATTCATAACAAATCCAAATTATATGTCTGGTCACTACCTATCTTAAGAACGTGTTTGGATACTTTGACATTCGATTTGATTTTAGTTAAATTAGATCAAAAACAGGAGTTTTTAATCCATGAAAAGCTTTGCACACCATTATAGTAGCGACATCTCTCGTGAACAATTTGAACTAATCCGGACAGATCTAGAAGGCATACGTAAGCGGACTAAGCCAAGAAAGGTTGATTTATATGATATCTTTTGTGCCCTGCTTTATACCTTGAAAAATGGGTGCGTTTGGCGCGATTTACCCAGTGATTTTCCTAAATGGGAAACCGTCTATTATTACTGGTTACTTTGGACTAAAACGCCATCTCCTGCTGGTATCACTCCTCTGGATAAGGTTTTAAAAAAATTGTCAGCCAACGTCGGTTGGCTCAGAAGCGTTCAGTTTATACATCGTTCATCATTCTAGATGCTCAAAGTGTCAAGAATACCGATCCTGCTGAAAGTAGTGGCTACGATGGTGGTAAAAAGGTGAGTGGGATTAAGCGCCATCTTGCTGTAGATATCAATGGACTGCCGATGGCAGTCCATGTGACAACCGCCAATGTTTCTGAGCGTGATGGCGCCAATGCGCTACTGGCGTTAAACAAATCACAGTTTGACCTGGTTCAACGAGTAATGGCCGATGGTGGTTATACTGGTAACAACTTTGCTCAATCAGTTCAGGCAATGATTAACGCTGAAGTCATTATTGCTAAACAGAGTGACCTTAGGCACGGTCAAGTGACCCCGCAACGCTGGGTTATCGAACGCAGTTTTAGCTGGCTAGGAAAATATCGGCGCCTCTGGCGCAATTGTGAGCGAAAGCTGAACACCAGTAAGATGATGATTAGCTTAGCCTTCCTGCGAATACTCTTGAAAAGATTCTAAACACGTTCTAAAAACCGGATATTAATTGTAAAGCGTCCGTTAAATTGGCTTTTTTTGCAGATTGTTGAAACATGGGAATATGGTCTAACATCTGGTGCGCACCTGCAAAAGTTTTGGCCTGTGATTTCTGATAAAACTCACGGCCTAATTTCTGATATTCTTTGGTGCGTGCTTTGCGTTTCCGCTCGTTTAATTTCCGCTGTAGTTCATCTAATTTCTCTAGTTCACTAGCCATAGCTAAAACCTCCGCAAATAAAGTTATTTTTAGTTTTATTTTAGCAAAGAGAATGGCGAGGACAAGAAAAAAACACTGTTCAAAATTACTTAGACCGAACTAAAGAGGAAATGCTATAATCATGAATGGCAACTTGCCCCGAAAGGGGGCGTTGTCTATGTTACATGATATACTCTCATTGATTGTTGCACCGATTCTAGTCGGTATAGTTAATAAACTATTCTCTTACTGGTTAGATAAGAGCGACAAAGACAACAATCACTAGCAAGTTGTCATTCTAACTCACACGCTGAATTCCGCGCAGCGAAAAAAAGAGCCACTACCCATGCCCGGGTAGTGGCTCTTGTGCTGTCTATGCACGATATACTCTCATTCCGCACTATTATTATAACATGCTAGTAAGGTTAGAGCAATTTGCAGGTGTTGGAGGTCTTATTTACATAACCACGACTTATCGAGAGTTATTTTGTAAAAATTAATCCATTAACTTGTCTTGGCTTTTTCTGAGCTTGGAAATGGTACTGCGTAAAAGAAATGGGGCTGCTAAAGTGGTTATGATAATTGCCCCAATAACAGAAGAATATCGATCTGTGGATAATAAGTGGCTTTGGAGGCCTAATTGTGCAATAATCAGCGCCATTTCACCACGTGAGACCATCCCTGCACCGATCATCCAGGAGCTATTCCAAGAAAAAGAAGCTACCTTAGCACCTATGCCTGCACCCAGCAGTTTCGATACTATGCCACCAATAGATAAAATTAAAAATAACCAGAAATCATTGATAATGCCGGTAAAAGTCATCTTTAATCCAATGCTAATAAAGAAAACAGGGATGAAAACAGCATAGCCGATTGGTTCAACGTTACGGTCAATCAGAGCTTTATAATCAGTTTGACCAATAGCAAGACCAGCAAAGAAAGCGCCAATTACCGTGCTCAAGCCGGTTAAATCTGCTGAATAAGCTAATCCCAAGCACAAAACCAGCGAAATTAAAATCTCTGAAGAAGGAACTAAAAGCTTTTCACTAAGCTTCATGAGCTGTGGAATAACCCACCGTCCCAAGATAAAAAGAAGAACCAAGTATCCGAGTTGGAGTAGCAGGGAAAGGCCTATATTTTGGGGTCCACCCTGTTCGGAAACTTGATTACCAGAAAGGCTAACCAAGACACTTAAAGCAAGCACAGCTAAAATATCATCTACGACTGCTGCACCTAAGATAGTTGTTCCTTCTTGGCTATTAAGGTGTTTCATTTCTTGTAAAACAACGACTGATATCGAAACAGAGGTAGCAGCAAATGTCACTCCTAAAAACAGGCTTTCTATGTTAGAGAAATGGAAATATAGACCAGTTAAGTAAGCAATAATAATTGGGAAGATCATGCTGTCAAGGGCAGTTTAAAAATGTAGGTTTTCGGCAGAAAGAAATGTAGGTTTTCGGCAGTTACTTGAGGCCACGTAA
>NZ_JAMXAZ010000043.1:0-7292 GCF_024718525.1 Levilactobacillus yiduensis | reverse complement strand
AAGCAAGATCAAAAGCCGTCAGTTTTTGAAAAACATGAAAACTGACGACTTTTTTGAAAGGTATGAATAATTCAGGTCCTAGTGTGTTTTTTAATAATTTGATCAGTTTCGCCTTACTTGGCGATTACTATCAAGAATCAGCATCTAATCTTCTTCGGCGATGCCACCCTATCCCTACCAAACTAAAAATGATACTCAGTAGGGATATCCCCCACCACGGCGAAAGTGCTTGGCCATTGGTTCTCGGCAAGCGCTTGGTTGCCTGATCAGATAATGGCTGACGCGTCAATGAATTGGTCATATGACCAGCCGCCTCACTGATTACCACGGCGTCTGCCGCACCCGCTTGCATTGCGTCGTTACCAATCGGTTCATCAGAATCAGCCACTGGAGCTGTAAAGGTAGGTTTCAGTTCTGCCTGATTATTTCCTGCACCAATCCACGCGTAAATGTAAGTCACTGTGACATTGTGATGACCTAGCGTCCCTGTCGCATTGATTGGCGTCGTCACTAGTCGATAACCCTCTGTAACATTAATCGCCGGCCGGGTTCTATAAGGATCGCCAACTTTGCCAACCAATCGGTCATCCGGTGCAACAGGTGTACCAGTTGCCGTTTGATAATGAATTGTGACCGTGATGTTCTGATTAGCCGTATCGGTTGGCGGTGCAGTCTCCGCTGGTGCCGTTGTCTTCTGCCGCGTGTAGATTACCGTAAATGAATTGGCCCCTTCACTATCACCAAACCTAGCTGGCAAAAGCTGGCTCGCAGTGTATCCCGCGATAGCTGGCGAAGCTGGAAAATTAATTTTTTCACCATACTTTCCAGTAACAACTTGCTGTGGGGCCGCCTGTTTACCATTGGCATAAACATAGTGAATTGTCGCTGACTCCTCCCGTGCTTTGTAAACTAAGTCGATTGCCGAATCGGTCACGTAAGTCCCTGATAGCTGGTCCGTCGACACTGCTACATTGGCCTCTTTTTGTTTGATTTTTTGAAAGGCATACCCCTTCAACTTTGGTATTGTCGTCTGCCACTGTTCTCCTGGCTTACCACTTAGAAGCTGCGGTTTTGAGATCTGTTCACCTTGCTCATCTAAGAAATTGAGGGTTGTCTGAACGGGCTTAACATCAAACAGGAACGTCACATGCATCATCTTTTCTGCATAAGTCCCGGTTGTCGCCACATTATTTTCGGTTCCCACCATGGTATATCCCTTTTGAGCCAAGCGGTGAACGATCTCATTGACACTGGCCATATTGCTTAAATCAAATTTCTCGCCTAAAGTCCCAGCTAGCGTCAGTTGTGGTGCCAACACAGATCCATTTCTATCCTTGAAATTAACCGCCACATTTCCGACCGTATTGCTCATTTCGTAAGGAATACAAACTTCCCCGCTAAATGGATACCCCGCACTGCCAACGGACCATTTTAACAACAATTGCCCTTCAGGCTTGTTAAGTCGCCAAGTAATTGTCTGCGTATCAACGTTAGTACCAGTCCCCGTGCTATTAAAGAAGTCCTCTGAAGTCTCCTCCGGACTTATCGGCACACTTTCACCATGAATATTCGTTACCCCAAATGCCAGTGTAAAATCTGTGGTGTTTGCATTCAGTATGACCTTAGGTAACGTCACTAACTGATCACTCAGCGGTAAATAAGGTGACAAGGTTGCCGCAGAATTCTTCAATGGTGATAAATCGTAAATACTATTATTATCCAACGACACATCTGTCAATTTTAACTGGCTTAGCGCAGAAATATCCGCAAGCTGATTCATCTGCAAAGTGACCTCAGAGAGTTTCGACAACTGCGCTAAGGCACTAATATCAAAAAGGTTTCCATGCATAAACTGATCGTCCCAATCAAGAGACGCACCAACATCAGGGAAGATACTCAACCTTTCCAGTTGGACCGCATACTCCAACCCTTTTAAGGATCGAATACCAACGACTGCGTTATGATATGCACGATTGTTTAATTCAAATGTCGGGTCAACAAACAAAATCGTCATTTTAGAAACTAACGCCTTCGTGATCTGATTAACTGAAGAAATATCTTGATCCCTTTGTAATTGATGGAGGACAATCTGTTGCAAATTTCTATCTGGCATCCAGTCGTCAATCATGTCACCAACGACTGTAGGTGAAGGAGCCGCAACCTGCGACACTGTAACTTGAGGCGCAGGCAACGTGGTCTCGACGTCCGTGGGCGTTTTCTCACGTAGCGCCGTTGTCCTAATTAGCCGTTGCCTGTCTATTGGTTGCTTTGCCTGTTCGACACGTTCGGTAGACGCTATGTTTGTCTTTTTAGACGGTTCAGTTGACGACAATTTTTCACTGTTGGTTACTGGTAGTCTTGCTGGATTACCTTCCTCTGGGGTTTCCTGCGCATCAATGCTATCATCTGAACTCATCGCAGCTATGTCGTCATTGGTCAACGTATCTAGCCTGTCTTGACGATCAGTCTGATTGTCTGTTTTTTTCTGCAGGAAAATTGATTCGGTGGCAGTCATCTGATTGGCAGGACGGTTTACAACATGTTCGTGTTGGATGTCCGTCTCTGTACTCACATCAGCATTCACGGAACGTGCGTCAGCTAGCCCCCACCCCATAGCAAGTGTCAAAACGCCAAAGTTAAAAGCAATTTTACCCGTTTTATATGTAAAATTATATTTACCTCTATTTTCTACCTCAATCACACGCCAGTCCTCCCCCACATTTGCCGAATGCTTCTGGTCTTCCTTTAATCCCCATTTTATAGCCAAAATATCAGGCTCGTTTTTTATATAGCGTCTGATTTTGATTATACCGGGAAGGTCACACAAAGTCTACGCATTGTGTAAAACTTTTTTATCGTCTTTTATTAATCTTATAATATTAAAATCAATCTCGCCGCTACTAATAATTGCTAATTCGTCTGGAATAACCACACGTAATTCGATTAACCTTCTTATCAAATTATTTATTTTACGCCTTCCTTTTTATACCGTTTTTTCTTTTAAGCTTTCATCAATTGTTAATCTAACATTAGTCAGATTGCCCCTCAACGCAAAAGAACCTGGGGAGTTGCCCTCCAGGCTCTTTTACTGCTCTCAATCCATCCATCAAGATTTTAAAATTAGTAGGTAATCCAGAATTGCAGGCCGGCAGCCAAGATGCCCCCAACCAGCGGGCCAACCATTGGGACCCAGGCATAGTTCCATTCTGCGACGCCCTTGTGTGGGATCGGCAAAATAGTGTACGCCAACCGGGGACCCCAGTCACGGGCCGGATTCAAGGCGAATCCAGTGGTCGACCCCAAGCCCATGCCGACGACCATGATGACTATGCCGACGATGAAGGGCTTCAACCCGGTGGTAAAGTTCCCGAGGTTCAGGAGAATGAAGACGAAAGCCCAAGTGGCGATCGTTTCAGAGAGGAAATTAAAGACAGGATTCTTAACGGCTGGTTTCGTGGCAAAAATACCCACGTGATTGCCGTTTGCTTCGTCAGGTGATGCTTGAAAATGAGGATAATAATGGATAACAACCAGGGCTGCCCCGACGAAGGCACCTAAGAATTGTCCCAGCAAATAGGGAACGACGTCAGCCCACGGGAAGTAACCGAACACCGCGAAACCAATCGTCACGGCTGGGTTCAAATGGCCTTGTGAGCCCAATAAGCCAGCCACGTAAACGCCCATCGTGACGGCCATACCCCAGGCCACGCAGACGTAGGTCCAGTTGGCCCCTTTGGCATACGCTTTGTTCAAGTTAACACTCGCCATGGTCCCGACCCCTAGCAGAATCAGAATCAAAGTTCCAAAAAATTCACCGATAAAACCACTCATGTAAAACACCGTCCTCTTAAATATGTAATGGATTAAATAAGAGCTAGTCATAGTCTAGCACATTCTGTAATGATTGTAGATACTGAAATGATAACGGTTACAGATTATGATTTTTATATGAGAAATCAGGGCGAATTCTGTCAAAGTTTGTTATCAAAACTAACGTCTACCTAGGGGTCAACTTGGGTCGCTACCTGGTCGCATAGTTTGTCTGAACCGCCCCACCAATCAAGCCACTAGTAGAACTAGTCGCGCTGTAAGTCCACCAACCCTTGTAATATTACGGCCGCCCGCAGAACGGTAATCGCAATGATTTTCTAGCGTAACCGTTCTGTAACGCCCAACGGTTATCTTAGTAACTGTAAGCAAGCGCATTTAACGATTACATAAGAGGGATGGATAACCACATGAAGACACTGCAAAAAATTAGTTTCGCCGTAGCCTTTGCTGCCGCGCTAGTACCCGTACTGAGCCAAGGCACCACCGCTCAGGCCAATTCGACCAATACCATTGTCAGCACCAGCAACATGACCGACACCGCCTACACGCGGAAGAGCGCGACTGGCTGGACCTATAACTTAGGGGGCACTGCCAGCAACATGACCTTTGGCAAGAAGACCCACTACCTGAAGAACTACCCCAACACCACCTGGCACGCCACTAAGAAGCGCTACATCGTTAAGAAAAACGGCGTGAAGTACTTGTACTACTACGTGACGAACGGCCGGAAAACGGCTTCTGGCTGGATTTGGCACGGTTACCTGCAAAAAAAGAGCTACGCCCATACCAGTACGAGTACAGCGACAACTGGCACTGGGTCTTACAGTGACCTCTACCAGGTAGCCAAGGCCCAATTAGGGAAACCATACGTGTATGGTGCCAACGGTCCCAGCTCATTTGACTGTTCCGGCTTCACCAAGTACGTCTTCAGTAAGGCGCTTGGGCAAACGTTGCCCCGGACTGCACAGTCGCAATACGACGCTTACACCCACGTCAGCGCAGCCAACGCCAAGGCCGGCGACCTGATCTTCTTCGGGACTAGCAAGAACAACATCACCCACGTGGGTATCTACAAAGGCAACAATAAGATGATCGACGCCCAACTCCGCGGTGTCATCAACGAAGCCACCAACGTTTCTTGGTGGCACACGGTCGGCTACTCTCGGCCAGCAACGTTAAGTTAATTGTGAATTTCTAGGTTAGGGCTACGGTCCTAGCCTTTTTTGATCCAACAAAAAGCACCCCGCCACGATTGTGTGGTCAGGGTGCTTCGCTCTTCTATCATGCTGATTTAAGCCAAAGCGGTCTTGTTGTTGCCGCCGTTTAAGATTTTGAAGAAACTAGCCAGTTCCTTCTTACGGTATGAGGCAGGCACAAATTCCCGGATGGTTTCCAGGTCAAAGCCGGTGGCTAATTTGTTGCGGTCGACGACGATCGGGTTCTTTAAGATCCCCGGATTCTTTTGCAAGAGATCGACTAATTCGTTCATCCCCATGTCTTGCACGGACGCAGGCAAGGCCTTGTAAGCCTTAGAACGCGTTGAGATCAGGTCGTCGGTGCCTTCTTCAGTCAAAGAAAGCATGTAAAGAATTTCATCCTTGGTTAAAGGTTGTTTTTTAATATCACGTGCAGTAAAGATGGCGTCATGGTTAGCCAGCCATTTCATAGCTTTCGTTACCGCAGTGGTTTTAGCATGAAAGTACATTTTGATCATAAAATCGCCCTCCAATTGTCTATCTTCGATGAGGTACTTGTTTTAGCACTCTATTTCTTGAGTGCTAATTATGTTTCTCATTGTACACCACAATTCGCGATGATGGAACCCATTTTACTCGGTCTAGGCCACCTTTTAACAATTTCTTCAGATTCTCACGAAATTCGGTAGTCGATCACCCATTTTCAAGGGCTTACAATATACTCTACCAAGGGAATGCAACCGTTTTACGGTAGAACCGTGAAGATTATTTGAAGATGACCATCGAGCTTGGAAACAGTGTACCATTTTCATTCGAAAACTGTCCTTGATATGAATCAAGTTTGAAGGAAAACTTAACAACCCAGCGAAAAATTTGTATTTTGGCTGGGTTGTATTGGGGTATTTAGATTTTAATTCTTGGGGTCATCGGAGACGGGGTACCACTCGTCACCAGTATTTGGATCCCCCGGAATCTGTGCTTCCAACACGCCCATTGCACTAACTCGGAAGAACCCAATAGTCGCTGCTACAGGACTATCGGCTTTATCCTCATAAACATCGACCCGGGCACGCCCTTGCTTATCCGTACTTGGCAAATATATAGTACCTTCAAATTGATGTTTACCTTGATTAAAGTCCTTTAAATGCCGACCAATCCAATCTTCTAATTGCTTGGAAGTCAAATTTTTAGCAGAACTATTATCAAATCCAAAGGCCTGACCAGGCTTGACAGACGCCTTATACAAATTAGCTAGCCGATCAACGCCGTCGTTAACTGTTAGCTGATTATTCTTCAAAACAGCACTATATGCACTGACAAAACGCCTCTGAGAATAGGTCTTCAGCAAGTAACTGTTGTCAGCCAACTTTTTGTACTGCGTCTCATCATTAGCTCCCCAGCCGGCACCAGTATTAGCGACCGTATACCGTGAAGTAAAGGTATCTTTCTGACCATCTACACCCTTATCGCTAATAAAGAATCTTGTCCGTTCATACGGATCTTGACTGCTACTATCAGTCACGGAATAAATATGTGTCGACCAAGTCCCGGTCAGCTCAGAAGGTGCGCCGGCAGTCCAATTGCCATTGGTATCACCAATTAAGTAAATGGCAGTATGGCCCAGTGCTTTGGATTTAACGGAGTAGCAGGCACCTTGATCTGGCCGACTGAGGTCGACAGTATCGTTATCGCCATTACGCTTCTGGACCTTCAATTGGGATTCGCCGTATTCTGATTTTCCTAGGCTAACGACCTTCGCGTCAATCACCGTTCTCGACTTCGTGGTGACCCGCCAATGCCAGTTACCTTGGTGGTAGTAGAACTACGAGTAGGTCATCCCCTGGTCACCCTGGGTGCTTTGGTCTTCGGCATTCTTGCCCATCAGCGGCTTCAATAGCGTTGTCACCGCGGATGGCTTCGGCGTTTCAACCTTAGTCGCCGTTTTCTTAGCGCTGGTCTTATCCGCTATCTTGGCGGACTGGTCGTTCTTACTATGGCTGGCGGCTGACTTGCTATGGTTGCCACACCCAGCAACGCCGAGAGCGAGCACGGCAATCAGGCTGGCCCAGACAATCTTTCTCTTCTTCATGATTATTAAACCTCTTTCTATGTATGGCAAGATGAACGTGGGCTAACACGTAGCTAGTCGACGTTCATCTTGTAATAATTATCTATTTGCCGAAGAAAGTTGAGAGCGTAAAATATCTTGTGTAAATGCATAAAAGATTTCTGAATTGTATAGAAATAGGGAATGCCTTCCCTTAT
>NZ_JAMXAZ010000042.1:0-7467 GCF_024718525.1 Levilactobacillus yiduensis | reverse complement strand
AAACGTAAAATTCCCATCAAGCACTTGAATCATGTGTTTGATGGGGATTTTGGAGTTTCTGGTGAATAATTCAGGAAACAGATAGTAGAAAGCTTAATTAATAATGAAGTGAAGTTGTTCCTTCAGTTATAAATTAATTCCTTAGCGTTTCGCATTCTGTTGTTCCCAGTTCTGTGCTGCGATTTGTACTGCATCCCAAGGTGATCCAACTGGTGGTGAATAGGATAAGTCTAGGTCGCTAATTTCGGCTACTGTCATATCATTAAAAATTGCCGTAGCAAAAATATCACTGCGTTTAGCAACTTCACTACCGTAATGACCAATTAACTGCACGCCTAAAAGCCGGCCACTTTTTTGATCACCAGTAATTCTGATCTTAATTTTTTGAGCACCGGGAAAATAAGCCTTATGGTCATCAACATCAGTTGTTACCGTGAAAGGATTAAACCCTGCCTGGATAGCCTCACTTGTCAATAACCCTGTCCGTACAACAACTAAATCAAATGCCTTTAAAACTTGTGTCCCCAGGCTACCTTTAAAGGCACGTTGAATTCCAGCAATATTAAAACCAGCAATTCTTCCTTGTTTATGTGCAGTCGTACCTAATGGCAAGTAGGTTTCACCTAATAAATGATGTCTTGTTTCCACCAAATCGCCGGCCGCCCATATATCAGGTAATGAGGTCTGCATATATTGATCAACCTCGATGGCCCCGGCAATTCCAGTTTCAGCACCTACCTTGACCAGTAGCTCATTATTTGGTTGAACACCAACAACGATTAAGACTAAATCATACGTAGAAGATTGTGTCTTTTGATGCTCATTTAAGCCAACAACTTCCACGTTGCTACCAGTTTCATTAATTTCTGAAACGGTTAAACCAGTAATAACATTGACGGCATTAGCAGACAACTTTTGATGAATAATTCGGCCTAAATCAGCATCAACCGTGGAAAGTATTTCTGAACCTCGTTGAAAAATAGTGACGTCTAAATGCCGTTTTCTTAAAGCCTCCGCCATTTCGATTCCGATATAACCAGACCCAACAATTGCGACCTTCCGAACACTATCTGTAGCTATATTTCTTTCAATCGCAAAGTAATCTGCCATTGTATGCAAAATACGAACTTTACTATCTTGCTGTTGAGCTTGCGCCAGGTCCACACCTTTAATACCCGATAGTTTTGGTCTAGCCCCTGTTGCTACAACCAAGTGGTCATAATGATAAGTTTTTAATTCGCCTGTAAGCGCATGTGCTACGACTTCATGTCGTTGCGGTTCAATTTTATCTGCAATCATGTTCATTTGAAATTCAATACCAGTCGAAGTCAATTCTTGTAAATTACGATGAGCTAGCAAGTGCCAATCCGGCACTTCTCCGCTGACTGCATAAGGTATTCCACAAATTGATAAATTTGGGTACTCATCTGCTAATAATATCTGAACTTTTAATTCAGGTTTAAGTTCTTTAGCCTTTAAGGCCGCCGAAATTCCGGCGTCACTGCCGCCGATAATTAATAATTTTTCCGTTTCATTTGCCATTTAATTAATTCCTTTCACCGTTGTTAGCGAACAAATGCACGACTTAAATCCTGATGTAGATAATCTGAAAACTCTTGGAAGGTTGGATAATCTCTTTGTTTAAAAATTATACCGTTAACCATAGTAATTGGTAATACAGTGATTCCATATTTTTTTAATAGGTCATTTATTTGATGATTACGAACAAAGGCGTCCGGATTTTGTGTAAGATTTCTGCGTATGATTATATTTTCACCATCTGCATTAACATGACGTTGAATTGCGGTAGTCTGAATCAATTCTTTCTTTACACTGGGACCACAAACACCAGTTGCACAACACATCGCCTCTTCAAATATTTCAATTTTAATCGTCTTTCACCTCGCATATTAGACGATGAAAATGTTCAAATTCCTTTTCTATTTGTGTATAATCACGAAAATAGCTGACCGCTAGATTATTTAAAATCAAGTGATTTATTTGCAAAAAGGCTATTTTTACCTTATACAAGTTCTGTTGTATTGTTAATTCACTACTGTATTTTAATTCAAGCAAATTAATTTCTTGGTTGGCTTGAATCAGGTAAACAGCAGAAATTGATTCTATTTCAGCTTTCGTGGCCTGTTTCACTAAAGCATCGACTATGTTTAATCTATTAGCTAATGAATCTTGTTGTGCATACTCAGTTTGCATCATAGCAAGTCATCCTTTCTCAACCAAAAAGACTTAGCGATAACCATAAACCACATAATGTAATGAATAGGACTGGAATCGTGATCGTGATCCCAATTTTAAAATAAGTACCCCAAGCAATTTTTACGTTTTTTTGCGCCAAAACATGTAACCACACTAACGTCGCCAGCGAACCGATTGGTGTGATCTTTGGTCCTAGATCAGAACCAATAATATTTGCATAAACTAACGTTTGGTGCATTAACCCTGATACATTAGCGCCCTTGATCGATAAAGCATTGATCATTACCGTTGGCATATTATTCATCGCTGATGACAGGAACGCTGCCAAATAACCCATTCCCATGGTCGCCACAAACCGGCTACCAGTTGCCATTTTGGCGATAACACCAGCAAGTAATGTTGTCAAGCCAACATTTTGTAGGCCATAAACCACCACATACATTCCGATTGAAAAGAAGACGATGTTCCACGGTGCTCCTTTAATGACTGCCTTAGTATCAACGTGATGACTTTGTTGACCAACCAACAAGAAAATTGCGGCAATCGTAAGTGCAATAAACGAAACGGGAATGTTTAGAAAACTACTGCTAAAATAACCGATCAATAACGCCGCTAACACGACCCAAGAGAACTTAAATAATCGTTGATCTTTGATTGCAGATTTTGGTTCAGCAACCTGATCTGCATCATAATGTTTGGGTAAGGCCTTGCGGAAATACAAATATAAGATACTGATGCTGGCGATCAGTGAAAAAAGATCAGGGATCCACATTCTTAGGGCATACTCGGAAAATGTAATGCCGAAAAAGTCAGCGGAAACAATATTGACTAGATTACTAACAACTAATGGTAACGAAGTCGCATCGGCAATAAAGCCACTGGCAATAATAAATGGGAAAACCTTTTTTTCATCAAAATGTAGGGCTCGCACCATTGCCAGAACGATCGGCGTTAAAATCAATGCCGCCCCATCGTTGGCAAAAAGTGCCGCCACGATCGCACCTAAAATAACGATCAAAATGAACATACTTACACCATTGCCTTTAGCCAGTCGTGCCATATGTAAAGCGGCCCACTCGAAAAAGCCGATCTCATCTAAAATCAATGAGATCAAAATAATGGCAACAAACGACAAAGTGGCGTTCCAAACGATCCCAGTAACGGTACCCACATCTTTAAATGTGACGACCCGAAATAGCAGTGCAAGTACTGCCCCACCAATTGCGGTCCAGCCTATTGATAGCCCCTTAGGTTGCCAAATGACGAATAATAACGTGAGTAAAAATATAAAAACAGCAAAAAAGACTTGCATAATTCCTCCCAACTACCAAAATCAGGGTATCGCTACCCTGATCAATTGATATCTTTATTTAAATCGTTAATAGCGTTTGTTCAAAATCTGGTTGCCACTGTTCCACTGCAAAATGATTGGCCGAAACGTCTTTGACTTTTTCGATCCATTCAACTTCATTTTGTGCCCGTGCTTGTAAACACGGATGCGTGGTTTGTGTAGCCAGCATGCTTTGATTGACCAACCACCATGTATGGGCAATTTGCGCCCGGTTTAAATCTTCATTGAGCCGCATTGATTCGTAGACTGGCGTTGTTTCCGGTAAAGTCACCATCACGATCTCGGTTTGTTGGGGATCTTGCAACCGTGGCAATAGATCAATAATTGCTTGTGGCACGTCACCGGCTGTGCGCTTAACTTCCTGTGCATAGCTTTGAGTGGAATCTAATAGTAACAACGTGTGCCCAGTTGGCGCCGTATCGATCACCACCACGTCACTGTCGTTTTGCGCCACAATATTAGCAAAAGCGCGGAAAACCGCAATTTCTTGCGTACATGGTGAACGGAGATCTTCGGCGACATAATCAACGTCAGCCGCTTTCATGGTTTGGCGAGCCGTTGCCAGTACTTCAGCTTGATAATCTTTCAATACCTGCTGCTCGTCAATATGGCTGATCGTAACTGCCGGATCAGCTGTTTTAAAGAAATCTAGATGATCGGCCGGATCAGTGGTGGCTAGATGAACGGTTTTATGTTGGGCCACTAATTTCTGCGTGATCTGCACCGCAACCGTTGTTTTACCGACGCCCCCTTTGCCCATGGTAAAAATAATCTTTTTATCCGTCTTGATCAGATCAGCAACGATCGTATCTAAGTTGGGATAGTTATTGGTCAGCGGCGGATAGGTAGCTAATGCGGGTTGTGTTGCCTGTAACACCAGGTGTAATTTATTTAAGCCGGTAACGTTGTAGGCGCGTAACGGCACTTCATACTGAGCAAATTTTTTTAATACAGCCGGCATTTGTTGTAGATCAGCCTGTTGTTGCGCAAAAATAGCCTGCGAAGCGTGATCCGTCGGTGTTTTAAGCGTGCCATTAATGATCAACTGCTGATTAGTCATGCCGATCGCGGCTAGTTCTTGTGCTGCTCGTGCTGCTTCAAGTAATGAGGCTTTTTGTGGCCGCGTCACCAACATTAATGTGGTCAAGTCCCCATTGCTTAACGTTGCTACCGCTTTTGCATAAATTGCTTTTTTATCACCCATACCGGCTAATTGGCCTAAGCAAGAAGCACCGCGATCATTTTCATCTAAATAATTATTCCACGCTGACGGTAGCTGTAGCATGCGCAAGGCATGACCAGTTGGCGCCGTGTCAAAAATAATATAATCAAAGCGCTGGTCAACCGCCGGATCAGTTAAAAAGTTGGCAAATTCATTGAATGCCGCGATCTCGACCGTACAGGAACCGGATAGCTGTTCTTCCATATTTTTAACAGCAGCATCCGGCAATACGCCGCGATAAGGGCCAACAACACTTTCCCGATACTCACCAGCTGCGGTCACAGGATCAAAATTGGCGGCAAACAACCCTGATACACCATTGATTGCTTGCGGTTTATTGGTTAATGCTGTATTGAAAACATCCTGTAAATTACTAGCTGGGTCAGTTGAAACGAGCATCACTTGATTACCAGCATCAGCCAAATTAATGGCGGTTGCACTGGCCGTCGTTGTTTTACCAACGCCACCTTTACCGGTAAAAAACAAATAATGAGTTAAATTAGCGTTTTGTGGTTGATAGTCCTGCATTGATATCCTCCTCAGTCACATAGATATTTATCTATATATAATTCAAAAGAAATGGCCGCGCCATCTCTTACCTTTAGTAAAATTTAGCAACAGCCACCATCACCGCCACAGCAACCGCCTGTTTGCTCAGCTGGCACGAAAACTAGCCCAGTATAGTCAGATAATTCATCGATCGTTGGGTACGCGCCCGTTTTAACGATCTGGCCGTCAACCACGGTGATCGGTAAAACAGCGTCAGCATCATCCTTGATGGCCGCTAAAATATCGGCTCGTTCACTAAAAACATCAGGATTATTACTTAAATTGTAACGGTCAGCTTCAATCGTTTTAACACCTTGTAAAGCATCAAAGGCAGACGTGATCATTAAGAGATTTTGATCAACGGACGGACCACAAACCCCAGTCGAGCAGCACATTGCTGGTTCAAATAATTCAATTTTTTTCATTTGTCATAACAACCTTTCCTGAAGCACATTCTTCACAATCAACACAGCCGTCATCGTGGCAAATACAGTGATCATCACTTGATAATAATTGCGCCGTATCCTGCTTAAAGGTCAGCATAAAATCGGGGCGTAACGTATAATGCTGCCACTTACCTTCCTTGCGTGCCGCAACAATACCAGCATTTTGCAAAACTTTCATATGGTGGGATAAAGTCGGCTGTGAAAAGTCGAAGTGCTCTAAAATATCACAAGCACACAAAGAACCACAGGAAAGCAGATCAATAATTTTTAAGCGATTTGGATCGGCCATTGCTTTCAGCATTTGAACATACTTTTGATAGTCCATTTGCAAGCTCCTATTCCATAATTAAGGTAATCTATTAGTTAAATACGCTAATAATAAACATTGATGTTACAGTGATACAGACTGAACTTGCTACTTTTGGTTTTGGCTTAATCAACAACAGAAAGCCAATCCTGTTTAGCAGAAAATATTCAACAAGCAGATACTTCTTGCTAATCAGTGTTGCCAAAATGAATGATTATGACCGCTTTCGTGGTGATTTTAGGGAACTTAGTTGCAAACTCCGCAACTGCATTTCCTCAACTCAACTTGCTTCGATCACCGCAAGAAACATCGTATTTTGTAAACATAGACGCGCATCTATATCTATAATATAGACCCATATCTATGTAAGCGTCAAGCTTTATTTTGAAATAAAATAGCAGCATCTATTTTAGATCATACTGAATAATCACATTCTTCCATGATTAGTTTTTTAAGCCGATAGATTAACCAACTTCAAACTTGGATCGATATTTCGTTTTGAAAATAACTTATTCAAATCCATAAAAGGAAGTCCATATGTCCCGGCGGCCTTTTTGCGGTACCAATTTTGGTACCATAATTTGATAATCATTGCTTATTATTGCTCAATCGGCCAAATTTCTATACAAAATTGGGAGAAAAAGATACCTAAACTTTCAAATCAACGGCAAACAAAAAAGCCCGTTTTATCAGGCTTTTGGCTACTTAAATCTCATATTATCCCGCTGCTTTTTTACAATATCTAGTCATTTTTTATAGTGAGCTTCCAGGGTTACTCTCCGCAGGTAGTCAGCTTTATTTTCTGTTTTCTGCGATTGTCGCATTGTTTCCACCTCCAGGATGAATCAAAATTATTGTTGTTCAGCCCCTCACCATTACTGGCTACTATGGCCTCGGCTGACTTCTGTCATGGACAACTCAACATTACTATTGAGCCTGTTCCTGCCAGAAATAACTTCCAGCTTGAGAGAACTACCATGACAGACCTCCCCGGGTAAGAGCAGTAGCTTTCGCATCAAACCGTTGGCTTTACTGTGACGGTTTCGAGTGGTCAGGGACTTCGATTTGTTAGGTAATCTCATCCCACCGTTTCCAGCCTTTTAGCCACTTCTTGTTCATCGATTCGATGTTTCGTCTAGGACTTCCTTCAGATTCTACCTCACGATAGACGCCCTTGTCTTCGACTCGTGATACCGGCCACTACGGCTCACAGCGGACTTACACCGCCTAGTTACTGCCCATGCCGGGCGCACCTTAAAAAGCGACACAACTCATCAGTTGTGGCCTCTTTTTTGATGCTGTATAATTAAAGGGTTAGAACCGTGTCATTACTTAATGACATAAGTAAGGAGATAAAAAGATGAAATATGGCTAT
>NZ_JAMXAZ010000041.1:0-7534 GCF_024718525.1 Levilactobacillus yiduensis | reverse complement strand
AAACGTAAAATTCCCATCAAGCACTTGAATCATGTGTTTGATGGGGATTTTGGAGTTTCTGGTGAATAATTCAGGGTATATGTATAATTAGAACATCCTGTATACAATATTATAATATGTCACTCGAATTTTACGGGTTTACGGGTAGATGTTTATGTGCCAATGAATTAGACAGATATACGGCGGGGCCTTATAGGGGCACCGCCGTATTTTTTTAAAATCCTAGTGGGTAATTGTTGACATGTCAGGACTATTAGCTAATT
Source organism: Levilactobacillus yiduensis (assembly GCF_024718525.1). NCBI lineage: Bacteria > Bacillati > Bacillota > Bacilli > Lactobacillales > Lactobacillaceae > Levilactobacillus > Levilactobacillus yiduensis. The sequence continues at coordinate 7,271 of NZ_JAMXAZ010000041.1, read as the reverse complement.
ATTTTAGATGATTAGTCGGGAATTCATCGGTTTGATTATCCTCGTAGATTATGAGGACCATCTTAGCTATCGCGTCAAAGTGCAGACGCTTCTACTCCTTACGAAATGAACGTGACCCGTTCATTCCTTAGGTCGTTGCAATTGAGGTTTATGTATTTTGAGATTATTCTTGCATGGGTTTAGACTGAGCATTTACTATAGGGGTAGGCAGGTCAGCCCCAAGCTGCCTGATACCCCGGTGATTGAGTTTATCGTATAAAAAAGAGCTAGCAGTTAAGCTAGCCCCATTAGCTGTGAGTGGTTTACAGATTACCTCTGCACCGGATTAAGCATCCTACTGGTAAGTAAACCAGAGACACAGCTAAGATGACAAGTAAAAGATACATATTCGTTACCCCTTTCAAGGAGTCGTAGAGACAACTTGCGAAAAGAGATTGGAGTAAGGTGCTTAGAACCGGTAATATCAGATAGCAGGAGTGGGGGTCGAACCCACAAGCTCTAAGGCTATATGAATGGTTTACTTATGAGAATCAGTATATCATACTTGAATCAACTGATTGGAGTAATCGCAGAGTAGTCTGATACGGATCGCCGTATCATAAGTGATGCGGGTGAATAAAAAAAGGAACATCGACCGGTTGCTGATCGATGCTCCTTTCGCTAGCAGTACCTAACTATTCGAAGACTAGTACAATTCATCTGCATAGAGATAACCAGCATTCTTTCCAATGCATGAGCTGGAAGAATCTCAAATTGGTGCCTAGTTTAATCCTTGTTTGTGCATTAATTTTTCTAGAAGCAGATCCTTTCGAACGCTATCTACGATCCGGTAATTTGCTTGCCATAATGTTTTGCTTTTTCCTGTTTGTTGAGGATTAGTGTCAGTATCGAAAGTATTTTGAACAAGACGAACACCAGCGGTTTCCCATACATCCAAAGGATCAAATTCCCATTCAATATTTTTTCCAGTTGAATCAAATTTAATAAGGGCTCTAAATGCGCCAAAGATTGGCATTAAAAATCCGTTTGAAACGTCGTAATCCATTTTAGATTGCGTAAAGTCAGTAGTTAAAATTCCACGATTATCAACACCCCGTACAGCACCGAATTTGGCATTTTTTCCTTCCTCATGCTTTTTAAATTGTTGATATTTACTACCAATTTCTTTTTGGATAAGTTCATACAGATTGACTAACTTTGGAAGATGAGGTGCTAGAGTTTTGTAGATGTTAGGATTAGACGAGTACTCTTTTTTGTAATCTTTAAATACGGTTGCCTTACCAGAGTACGCAGAAATGGGGGCCTGACTATCATTAGGGTATCGTTTAATATTAAAAGAAAACAGTAATTTTAGTAGATTTGCAATAGGGATACGCTTGTTATCATTATCCTTGTACGCAATGTCATTTGCATAGCTTTCATTTGCAACAGCTTCTTTAATGAAATCAAACTTATCATCTAATTCAAATAGGGCAATGTCGCTGACCTGAATTGACGTGTTTCGAGCATCAGCTAGTGCTGAGACATCAAGGTCGTCACCAACAATGATCTCTAATTTGACATACTTTTCGATATCTACAGGTGCTTCATCACGATTTTGGATAATTGCTGTGTAGGTGTGACCACCATCTAGAATACCAAAGCGAGAGCGATCGTCGTCGAGGTCGAGGGTCAACATACCGTGGCTTGTCTCAAAAGCTACTTTTTTAGCAGTAATGACAATTCCACGATTATTTACATCGAAATCCGAGTCTGAATCCTTCACAGCACGTATTAATTGTTTAGCAACGGCCGTTGTCATTTTGGGTTTTCTAGGGTTGACATCCAATGAAATGTTGTCGGGTAAATCCTTGAAATTCACCCAAACGTAATATGTGGTGACGGAAGGGTTAGACGGTGATTTGACAGTACGAACCGATTTAACTTTGAATTTTTCAGTAGTCATGATGAACTACCTCCTTCTTTTATTTTCACTTGAGCATATTTGCTAAGCTACAAATAGAGTATATAATGTAAAATGTACATTTTCAAGGAACCGGGGTTCCCAATCAGATCAGAGAAGGAGGATGCCTATGACTACAAGAAAAACACAAAATGCCAATGCTGAAAAAATCGGAAAGATAATCTATGGATACAGAATGGAGTTGTCCCTATCGTCTAATTCTAGAGAATATTTTATTGAAGATAGAATAGAGACAGGCTTATTATCTGAAGGATGGATTTCTGCAAAAAGTTTGACAAATATTGAATTAGGGAAAAATTTTCCTAGTTATACGTCATTGAAGTTGTTATCAACAGCACTTGAAGTAGATTTCTTAATTTTATTGGAAGCTGTAGGGCCGTACATGCCAGATAGTCTTAATGAAATTTGGGTGTTATTAAAAAAGATGAATTTTGAAGGTTTGTAATCTTAATATGGATGGTCTCTGGGTGTATAAGCGCTTGCTGGATGCTGAGTTGATAACCCGGTGCCATTGATCATATTTAGTTGTGTTCCAAAAGAAGTAGCCCTTTCGATCGTGCCAGATTACGGCGCAGATTTTTAACATCTCACAGATATTCGTGATAATTTGAACGTGGCTATCTACTATCCTGATCTATATTCCTCAGAATAGCACGACACTGAGGAAAAACATCAATGCCTTAATTCGAGAATATTCTCTCAAAAGAAAGCACCTGAATCGCCATTCCAAGAAGACTTTGAACTATCGAACTCCTGAGGAAATTTTGTTTGATAAAGTATTGCGTTTGGCTTGATAATTCCGGCATTATATTTTCGTGAATATATTGGGGTTATAATAATGTGATTACTGTAAAATCTGCGCACCTTTGGCGATAACGGAAGCAAATTTTATAGTCTCACCGAGTGGAACGCACACGAGAACGAAAATGAATTGAGGAAAAATGAAAATTATTGAAGTGAAAGACCGCAACGTCACGCTAATTAAATATCTTTTGACGGTATGGGAAAGTGCTGTGCAGGCCACGCATCTCTTCTTGTCAGCAGACGAAATCGCCACCATTAAGCGATACGTGCCACAAGCGTTAACAGAAATACCACATTTGATCGTTGTCGAAAATGAACTGCACATCCCAATTGGATTTATGGGGATTACCGAGCAGCATATCGAGATGCTCTTTATTGCGCGTGAGGAAGAGGGCAAGGGCTTGGGGAAAGCCTTGATTAACTACGGTCTTGAAAAATATGCGGTGACTGATTTAGCAGTTAATGAGCAGAATCCGCGCGCGAAGGGCTTTTATGAGCATATGGGGTTTGAAGTGTATAAGCGAACGGAACATGATGAACAAGGCAATCCTTATCCACTTTTGTATATGAGAAGAGCTTGATTGGATTCAGCGAAACGATTATAAACCGCAGTAGCTACTACTGTGCGGGAGCAGCAGCCAATTGCGAAGAGAGTCTAGAACAAGAGAAGTAAGCACTTTGCTATTTGTCCAACAACATCACCCCCAGAATCAATCATTTGACTTAACTATTAAACAGAGTTAAGATTCTGGGGAGTTATTAGGGCAAATTTGATCAGGTCTCTTTCCAAACAAAGACCCGTGATGGGTTGCCTTCTTTGAATTTTATGAACGGGAGGCTGTTTTGGTTGATACGTATATAACTAAATCTGCTAACAAAGAGTTAATTGACTGGATTCATGACCGACCATCACGTTACGCTAAAGTATATCTATCTGACGCACACACATGCCGACCATTTCTTTGGTGCGGGGATGATTAAAGACGCTTTTCCGGGTGCAACGATCATTGTCACCCGAGCCACGGCTGATGGTATTCCAGCCGTGATGACGCCCGCGAACTTAGCAGGTACCTGGGAAAAACTTTTTCCAGGTAAATTACCAACGCCCATAGTTGGTGCTGATCAAGTGGTTAAGGATCACTTTACTTTGGAAGAGCACCCAATCACCATTATTTCAGATGGTTTCACGGATACTCATGACACGACTAGCTTATGGGTGCCAGACTTGCAACTGATTGTGGCTGGCGATGCCACCTATAAGGGGATTCATGCCTATATGCAAGAAACAACCTTAGCTGCCCGCCAAAACTGGATTAAAACTAATGAACACTTGAAGACCTTCAAGCCACAACACGTTGTTGCTGGCCATAAAATTCCAGAAAATGCGGATGATCCTGCCATTTTAGACAGCACAATCGCGTATATTACTGCGTTTAACAAGTTCGCCCAGAAGGCAACCTCGGCATTAGAGCTGTATCGCCAAGTGCTAGCCCTTTACCCGACTTACGCAAATCCTGGTTCGCTCTGGAGTAGTGCACATGCCGTTATTCGATGAGGGCAATTTAACCATGAAAAAAGGTACTTGTTTATGATGAGTAGAAATAATGGGCCAGAATCGCTAACAATCAAGTGATAGCTGATGCCCATCTTGCCCAGTTTGCAATGTTCTCTCAAAGGAATCAGACTAACGATGATTATTCTCGTTTTCCTGATCCTTTTGTTTACACTAGCCGCCGACTGGCTAGCTTTTCTGGTTGACTACCTTTAATCACCTAAATTCAGTGCCCACTTCAAGTTGCTGGTCAGACCGTCATCAAATCAACTGATACTCAATCGATATCCGATTCGAAGTCGCTTTGTCGGTGAGTTGTTCGGATTCGTTGAGTTGCCAAAAGTTGTTGGTGATTTCGGGCTGGTTGTTTACATTGCTCACATCACGGCACTATCTCCAGCCAAATACCGTTCCAACTTATGATCAATCACCTTCAGCTGCTCCTGCTTATCAGCAATCGCAGCGATAACGCGTTGGCGTTGTTCGCGCATTAAGGCAATACGCTGGGGTAAGCTGCTATCACCTTCACGCACCAAGGCGGTGTAGTGTTGCAATTCAGCGATCGACATGCCAGCTTCTCGTAAATAATGTAAGTTCGTGATCCAGTGGAGATCTTCCTCATCAAAGAGGCGTTGCTGATTTTTATTGCGTTTTTCTGGTGGTAATAAGCCACATTCTAAGTAATATCTGACGGTCCGAATCGTAACATTAGCAGTTTTCGCAAACTCACCGATCCGCATTAATTGATTATTGTTCATTTTGACTTGACCTCCCGTTACGTTAGGTTGATATAGTAGACCCATCATAACAGAAAAGGAAGCTATGGATATGACAAAGACATTAATTACTGGCGCTGATCGCGGAATGGGGTACGAATTGGCCCTAGAACTTGGCTTGAAAGGTCAGTATATCTATGTGGGTTCTAGGAATCTAGCGCGGGGACAGGCTGCGGTTACCCAGCTCGAGGCTGCCGGTGTTCAAGCGCAGGCGGTACAGCTAGACGTGACCGATCATGAGTCAATCGTTGCCGCGAAAACGCGGATCAACGCTAATTTAGATATTCTCATCAACAATGCCGGGATTGCCGTTGATCATGAGACGAAGCCGTCAGAGCTGTCACTAGACGCGATTCGGCAGGATTTTAACGTGAATTATTTTGGCTTGATCGACGTCACGCAGGTCTTCTTACCACTTTTGAAGACGGCGCCGGCTGGCCGGATCATCAATGTCTCCAGCGCGGTAGGGTCACTGACTCTGGCCAGCGATGCCAATACCAGCATTCACAGCCTACAGGCATCTGGCTATCAGGCTTCTAAAGCGGCGGTCAATATGTTCACCGTAAAACTCGCCGCGGAACTTGAGGGAACGTCAGTCACGGTAAACGCGGTCAATCCTGGTTGGGTAGACACCAGTTTCGGTGGTGGAGGCGGCAATCGGACCGTTCAAGTTGGGGTAGCGCGGACTGTGGCCTTAGCCAGTGCTGATGTGTTAACTGATTCTGGCACATTTTCAGATATTGATGGTATCGTCCCTTGGTAAGCCATACAAACCAGTCAAAGGCCTATACACTTACTAACGAATCTCAATGGAAATTTGTAACCGCCAAATGCAGGTACTTAAGAAAAACGCAAAAAGTACCTGCTCAGGTTAAGTATTTTTCGAGAGCCTGTGGATCCAATACGTTAATGCCGTTTCCTGAAATCGTGATTAAATTTGCGTCCTTGAGTTTTTTGATGTTTCTGGACATATTGGTGGGATTGACAGCAATAAGAACAGCAATGTTTTTTTGCCGGATTGGGATTAAATTCCCGGTTGGCCGATGTTCCTTGAGATAGTAGGTCAAAAAGGACACGAGACGTTGCATGCCAGACTCGGTAATTAGTTGGCTGATATCATTTAAGTAGTAATCCATGTGATTGAGGTAAGTCTGATTGAGTTGCTGACGTAAGGCCGGTTGCGTCTGGGCGTAATTAGACAATAGAGCACTGTCATAACACCATAACGTACTAGGCTGAATAACACGAAAGAGTAACGTATCACGAGATTTCATTGATGCTGAGAATAGTGGTGGAAATAGGGTTTTCGGACCATAAGCGACTAGAGCATGCTCTCTGCCATCTTCCAGTAGCAACAATTCAATAACACGTCCAGTAACGATAAAATAGGTTTTATTTGTGAGTGAGACTTCATCATTTGCCATATATGTTTTTTGGATATGCGGTAGTTTTAGCAGTTCATTTTTAAACTGTTGATAATCATTTTGAATTAAATAGTCCATTTTAAAAATAAGTCCTCCAAAAATTGTCTTAAGATAATTCTTTGTAGCGGCCTTCAAGTTAAACTATGTCTTGTAGTTTGATGTAGGAGGAATTTGAAATGACTGAAGAATTTACAAGAAATATTCCGGCTAACGCGACCAGTTTTCCGTATTACAAGTACTACTTACAAGACATGGCAGGAGTCGACCCTGTGTCACAAAAGGTAATGGCTGAATTTCCCATTGATCCTAAGGATGCCACGCCGGTTCAGAAGCGTAATGAGTTATTACTCCCAGGATATTTAAAGACTGAAATGGGGTATTGTCAAATGCCAGATGGCACGGCGTTTATGGCAAATTACTTGAAGATGCCTAACGTCACGGCTGAGATGTTTCACTGGTGGTTTGCTTGGCATGGTTTAGAGCCAATGCGCTATATTGTTTGGAATAAAGATGATCATTTTGATGTGGTGATTAAGAATGGCACTGAAAAACAATTAACTGATCAATCAATTCCGATGAACGAACGAATTTATGGCGTTACCCATACAGTCACTGAGGATACGGGATTTGGTCCTGAAAAAATTGACATCAATTTTGAGAATCCAGTTGACTTAGCCTGAAATATTCATCAATATAGCTAGAGTACCCGATTAATCCTATGATTACTGGGTACTCTAGTTTTTTTGGCCTCA
>NZ_JAMXAZ010000040.1:0-11325 GCF_024718525.1 Levilactobacillus yiduensis | reverse complement strand
CATAAGGGAAGGCATTCCCTATTTCTATACAATTCAGAAATCTTTTATGCATTTACACAAGATATTTTACGCTCTCACATAAGCGTTAAGGGGAGGAACCTAGGAGATGGCACAATTTTCAAATGAGGCACGGCAGTATTTTGACGTTCAGCGCTTGGTCTTTCGGATCGGGGAGCTGGCATCCATGACGGGCGTGTCTGCCCGGCAGTTGCGATACTGGGAGAAAAAGGAATTGATCACCGCGCGTGAACGGGAAGATGGCCAGCAAGCGCGGGTCTACACGTTTAAGACGTTTGTACGGGTCACGTTGATCAAGTATTTCTTGGACGAGGGCTTCACGCTAGCCGGCGCCGCCAAGCAGGCAGATAAGCGCCAGGACCGTATGAAGTACATTCACCATTTTGTGGCCGCGGGATTGAAGGGCTTTGCCAAGGTTGACGGCGAGATGGCCTTGAACCTAGGAGCCTTTGATGCCGACCAGACTCTCCTGGCCATCGTACCGGACGAGGGACCGATTCGCTACCGGCTGTTGCCGAACGCTGAGGCGCAACGGCTGGTGCAGGCGGAACCGGAATGATGAGACATGACGCTGAATACTTTGCAGGTCCGGTTAGAAAACCTATATTTCGAGAGTTTTCCCAACCAGGAAGACAGATTATAGTCGTAAGTCCGATTGGACAGGAAAGAATGAATTTGGTTGACGCTAGTCTCAAACAATTATCTGTAAAGTATGACACACGCAGCCTGCGTATCGCGGTAACAGCAAGAATGACACTTGAGGCCTTCAGGGAAGAGATTGCCCGGAGATTACAATTGCCAAGCCAGCCGTTAGCTTCGGAGATAGTGTCGACTCTATTTAGTAGGAATATCGTCTTAGTGGTGGATGCCTTGGAGAAAGTTACGGATTCTAATTTTGATTTGATAGTGTGGCTAGCTGAATTAGCAAAAAACGTTTCTGATGAAGCAGGTTTTCACGAAGATTCAATTGTCAAAATCGTCTTTACTGGCGTGGTGGATACGCCGAATCAACTGTGTCAAAAGGTTCAGTCTTTGAGGAGCCGTTTGGCAGTAATTTCCACGACTTAGTGTCAAGACAGACAGTCATTTCGCAACCAGAGATGGCTGTTTTTTTTGACCCGTTGCATGTATCGGCCAGATAGATTATACTAGGCAAGCAGAAAAGAGGGAACGGTGTGTACGAATTATTTGTGTTGGGGCAATTGATGGACCATGACATGGCGGGCTACCAGTTGCGCAAGGCCTTGGTGACCGTCGTTGGACAGGAACAGACCGTGAGCTACGGGGTGCTGTATCCGCTACTGGACCGCTTGAATCAGGCCGGGGACATCGTGTTAGCCAGTGGAACGGGGTCCCGGTCTAAACGCGCAGCCACGTTGACCGTGCAAGGGCGGGCGCATTTCCGACAGCTGGTGTTACAGCCAGTTACCATCAATAAGCAGGCCCAGTTGGCCTTTCAGATCAAATGTAATTTTCTCCATTTACTGGATAAGGCAGGACAACGGACCGTGTTACGGGATTTTCAGGCGTTCAGTCAGGCGCAGCTGACCAATTTGGCGGCGGTCCGGGGGTATTTGACAGACCATCCGCGCATGGTGCCGCTGGACGTTGTCGACGCCTTGGACGTCAATCAGTTACAACAATTACGCGCGCAAGCCCAAGCCGATTGGATCGCAGCTCGGCTGGCGCGTTTGGATAAGGAAGTTGAACAATGAAAGTTAAAACCTTTGCGGACGACCCGCAGATTCAAAAGCACCGCTGGTGGATTTTGGTGGCCGTGTGCCTCTTCACCTTCATGTCGACGCTGGATGCCAGCATCGTGAACATTGCCTTGCCCGTCATGAGTCGGGACCTACACATCCCCATGAACCAAGCGGAATGGGTCGTGTCCATCTATCTGATCGTCATCTGCGCGTTGTTGCTGGTCTTTGGCAAGCTAGGCGATACGCGCGGGAAGATTCGCATCTTTAAAATGGGGTCCGTCCTGTTCATTCTGGGGTCGCTATTGTGTGGCTTCAGTGCTGGGCTGGTCTTTCTACTGGTCGCCCGGGCCATTCAAGCCGTGGGCGCCGCGATGACCATGGCCACCAACAACGGCATCATCACCGAGGTTTTCCCGTTCAGCGAACGCGGGCGCGCACTGGGAATGATTGGGTCCTTCGTAGCGTTGGGGAGTATCGCCGGTCCCGGTGTCGGCGGCCTGATTCTGGCCCATCTCCACTGGGGCTACATCTTCTGGATCAACGTGCCGGTCGGTATCGTGGCCTGGTTCATCGGCCAACGCATCCTACCACGCGACATCACGGTGACCCACGCGCCGATTGACCGGGGTGGGGCCAGTCTGTTTGCCCTTATCATGGTCAGCCTATTTGCGGCCGTCTTTGTCGGGCAGGAAATTGGCTTTGGTCAGCCGCTGATTCTGGGTCTCTTCGTCGTCGCCGTCGTGGCCATTGTGGCCTTCGTTCGGCTGGAATTGCGGGTGGCCGATCCCATCCTCGCGTTGACGCTCTTTCAGAATAAACGCTTCACCATCAGCATTCTCTGTGCCTTCCTGATCTTCGTGGCCAACTTCTTCTTCAACGTAATTGCGCCATTCTACCTGGAAAATGCCCGGGGGATGGCGGCCAATTACGCCGGATACGCGCTGATGACCTTTCCCATCGTGCAGGTGGTCGTGGCGCCGATTGCCGGGACCGTGTCTGACAAGATCGGGCCAGAACTATTGACGTTTATTGGGCTGGTTCTCATCTCCATCAGTCAGGTCAGTTATATGCTGGCCAATCTGGGGACGCCACTGTGGGTCTTCATGTTCTTCATCGGCCTGGTCGGATTGGGCAACGGTATCTTCATGTCACCGAACAACTCGATCGTCATGAGCTCCGTGCCGGTCCAAAACCTGGGCGTCGCGGGTGGTATCAATGCCTTGGCCCGGGAGCTGGGGATGATCATTGGGATTTCGATTGCCACGACCGTTCTATTCAGTGCGATGGGGCATTACGCCGGCCACCGGGTGACGGCTTACCTGCCAGCGCACCCGGAAATCTTTATTGCCGGGATGCGGGTGGCTTTCATGGTGTCACTGGCCATTTGTCTGGTTGCCACGGTCATCACGGGTTGGCGGCTCTTCCGCCGTCCTGCCCGGGCGTAATCTAAGACTAGTTGAATCTGGCCGCCTGCCGTTACGCGAACCTCTAGGCTGGAACGCTGGGGGAGGACGGTCCGAGCCAAAACCCGGTCTCGGCCCTTGCTTTGAGCCGCAGAACACGTCTCAAAGTCACCAATTTACCAGCAAAAAGCGCTACTAAATTCCCCGGCTGAGCCTAGATTTCGCTTCACTCTCGGCTACGGTGGGTGTTTCCGTCGCCGTTGGCTAAGCCCGTGTGACGGTGGGATGTAATGACGGCAATTAAAATTAAGCTAAGATAAAACGACTGTATTTCTGGTGATTGACGGAATACAGTCGTTTTTCGTGTGTCGTGATAGGCGGTTGAGCGGACCTGTCGTCTTATCTGGCCGATTCTGTATAACTTCTTTAATGAATGGATGAACGTACTTAGATAAGCCGGGGAGGGGGATTTGGGGTGCTACCAGCCTCATTGACCCAATCTGCCGGAGTGCCCTATCCAGGCCCATTTGAGCCAAACTAAAAAAGCCACCGACCACAGTCAGTGACTTTTCAACAAACTAGTTAATCTTTCTTGGACGCATCGGTATCAGTGGACTTGGTCTCATCACTTGGGGTGACGGACTTCACTGGCCGGTCTGCACGCCGTTGACGCTTCTTGCGCCGTGGCATGTGGAATTCGTGGGGCTTTTGTGCCGGCAACACGACAGATAACTTCCCGAAGGAGGCCGCCATGATCGGCAAGGTCAGGTTGAAGATGATGGCCGTGAGGATGGTAATCAGGACCACCGCTGTCAACGTTTGTGATTCTGCGACCAGCAAGCCCAAGACGCCCGCAATCACGATGAATAGTGAGTGGCGCATGGTCTGACCGACCTCGTGGATTCCTGGTAATAACCAGTCGAGCAGGGGAGCGTCATTTAACCGGTAGCTCAAGGCCAACTGGGTCAGTTCGACGACCGCCAAGACGGTGACGGGAACGAAAGCCAGCAGTGGGACTTGCCAGTTAAAGTCGCCGTTACCCGTCAACCACTTCATCAACAGGTGCGTGAGTTGGTAGCTGGCGGCTGTGGAAGCCAGGAAGGTCAAGAACCAGTAGCTGGCTTGCAACAGGGAACGACTGAAGATGATCAGGAGTAACAGCGTAATGCCAAAGACCAGGGCTAAGACGCGCGGTAGGTCGTGTTGGAACTGCGTTTGAATCGTAGCCGTGGTGGCTGGTTGACCCGCAAATGTTAATGGGGAGCCTTCCAGGACGGTGCCGCGTAATTGGGCCGTGGCGACTTGTTTCAATTGATCCAATGTCTTGGCCGTATCGTTGGCATTTGGTGCGTGCTTTAAGGTGATCGTCAGGAAAGTCGATTGGACCTTTTCATCGGTGTTGTTGACCAGGGCTTGTTGGAAATCGCCACTGGCAATCTGCGTCGGTGACAGGTACAAGGACTTAGCGGCTTCGGAACTCTGTAAGCCACTCAAGTAGAGGTACATCTTGTTTAGTGACTTCTGCATGCTGCTGACTTGCTTACGAGAATCCTTCAAGCTACTGTTGACGGCTTTGATAGTCGCCAGGTAGTTGTTCAGGTTCGAGTGGGCAGTCGTGGTGTCGGAGTTCGTGGTCGAGACATCACTGGACAACGTGCTTAGCGCACTGAGCGCGGCGTTTAATTGTGAATTGACCGAATTTAATTGGCTGATGTAGCGCTTGATCTGCTTAGAAGAGGAGCTCGTCGACGTCGCAGATGACTTAGACTGAGCCGTCTGCAAGGCCGTTTGTAGGGAGCTACTATCACTGACTAAAGCACTGGTCTGCGTGGTCAGTTTTTGCAGGCGCTTGACTTCGGACTGGAGAGTCTTTTGTTTCAGATTCGTGCTGTCAGACTTCAAGTCGTTGCGAACAGTTCCCAGTTGTCCCACAACGCCGGTCAACTCATTGGTCAAATTACCCAATTGCGTTGAGGCGTAGTACTGCGTGATGGGCTGACCACCAGGTTGGGTAACGGACGTGACGCTGGCGACCCCAGGTTGGGCTTGTAGCTTCTTAGTCAGGTTATCCAATTGATACAGTTGGTTTTGGTTATCCAGACGCTTGTTGGCTTGCAGGTAAAGGGTGACAGGTGTCGCTTTCCCTTGACCAAAGTGAGCGCTTAAGACCCGAGCACCCTGCACGGCTTGATTATTTGGAATATCGGTTGAATTATCATAGTTGAGTTGGTTGCGGTAACCATAGGCAAATGGGCCGATCAGGTAAATGACGACCAGGATGGCGATCCAAGGTTGCCACAGACCGAAACGTGCCAGGCTATGCCAAAGCTTGTGGTTCTTTAACTTCGGCCGGGTCTTCTTAGGCCAGAACAGGCTGGCTCCTAGCATCCCCGCGAAGACGGGCACTAAGGTGACACTGGCGATCCCGGTGATGGCAAAGCCAATGCCGAGCAGGCCATAAGCTCGGATGGTCGAGAAGTCAAAGAGCATTAGGCTCCCGAAGGCCAGCGTCAAGCTCAGGGTACTGATCAGGATGCGGTAGCCCAGATTTTGAATGACTTTGGACGTGGCTTCCTGACTCTCCATGCCGTCGTCGATGTGGTTGCGTAACTCACGGAAGAACCAGAAGCTGGTCAACAGCGTGAAGAGGCTGATTCCCAACAACAGGAAGATCGGTGTGTACTCGGAGTACGCGAAGTTCCAGTGGTAGGCCAAGTTAGTCGCCAGACTAAGCGTGGAAATATAGCTAATTAAAATGGCAAGGAACGTAATAATTGGGGCGATGATGGATGCGAATAAAATCCCCATGGCGACTAAGGCCACGAGCAATGTCATCAAAATCACGATCAGCGTGTAAGACGCGATGTGTTCATTGGCGGCATCACTCACGATTTCGGGGCTGGTGACGTAGGTCTTGAGTCCCAAGGTCGCAATTTGACCGGTTAATTGGCTAGAAATTTGACGAACCGTTCCCTGGTTGTGGCTGACCGCCAGTTGGACGATCTCAGTCGACTTGTCCTTTGAGAACAGTTGCGGTTTGCTGGTCGGCGTATTTGTCATGGTGGTAATTTTTTGAATCCCATAATAACTTGACCGCTTTTGCAAATTCGACACGGTCTTGTTGACCGCCGCCAATTGCTTATTGGTCAAGGCGCCGTCCGGGTTATTGAAAACCGCGTTGACAGTATAGGTGCCGTTCAAGTTACGACCCCAGGTATTTTGAATCTGGGTCGCCTTGACGGGTTGACTCGTATTCGCCAATTGTGGTTGGCCATCATACTGAATGATGGTTTTGACATTCGGCAAGGTAACAATAGCCGCAAATACCACGATCAACCAGAATACGAGTGCAAAAATGCGGTTATGGTGAAGCTTTCTGATCCGTTCTTGCATAAGTATCTGAGTCCCCTCTATGTATCCAATTTCCTGCCGTGCAAGCAGGGTGTAATCCATACTCAATTTTACCATAATGACCGGCGTTCGGGCCGATTTAAGTCGGATTTAACAAAGTTTAAGAAACTCTTTAGTTGCTTTAAAATCCTAAACTGGTAAGGTTAAAACCACTTGTATTAGCCAAAAAGGGAGGGGAGTTCAATGACAAAGCATCACCAAGCCTACCAAAGTCCATTTGCCAAAATGTTAACTGACCAGCGTTACCCCTTCGCTAGCCAGTTGGCCACAGACGCAGGGCTGGATCCCAGTCAGGTCATGTTTGCCTACCTGAAGATCAGTGCCAGTGTGCCCAACACCTTGGGCGAGACGGCGCGGTTAAAGGAAATCGACCGGCGTTTTCAGGCGTTTTTGACCGACGCACAACAGTAAGATGATCCAAAAACAATAGCAGTACCCGCAAATCGTGGGGTATCCGACAGTTCAGGCAGTGGCGGCATGCAATAGGGTGTTGGCGCTGCCTTTGTTGTGGGTGAAATTCCAGGGCAACCCTTAAACCTTGGTTGGTTAAGTGACCGAAGGCTGAAAGTAAAATTAATGCGCTGATTCCCGGAATGTTCTGGCCACTATAATTGGTGAAACCAGACGCCTGCTCTGGGGAACGCCTCCAGCCTGGGGATTGGTCTTCCAGTTCACTGGCTCTAGCAAGTTGGCATCTATTAGTAACATTATGTTGACTAGGAGTCAGTTGACAAGTTAACTGTCACCAGGGGCTAAATCGATTATTGTTGGCGGACGGTAGGTGGCCAGTTCGACTGTGCAGCTGCACAAAACAAGTTTTATCGTATTAAGACGCACAACGACAATGTTTCCGTTTGATTGCCACCAGCTGTTGGTATAAAAATAATTGAAGCGGTTTCATCAGTGTGGTTTAATAAGGAGTGTTCTAAGTGAATTTCACAAACTAAAGGAGTGTTTTCTTATGACTAGAGTTGCGATTGTTACCGGTGGTGGCCAAGGAATTGGTGCTGGAATCGTTAAACAATTGGCTAGCGACGGCTTACAAGTTGCCGTGGCCGACCTGAACAAAGAACACGCTGAAGCGGTAGCCGCTGAAGTGGGCAACGGGGCCAAGGGTTACTTTGTCGATGTTTCCAAGAAACAAGCGATGTTTGACCTGGTCAAGAACGTGGTTGCCGACATGGGCCACTTGGATGTCATGGTGAACAACGCCGGGATTGCTAAGATCGACCCCGTCATTGAAACCTCTGAAGAAGACTTGGACCAAATCTTAAACGTCAACGTTAAAGGCGCTTTCTTTGGCATCCAAGCCGCTGCGGAACAATTTAAGGCCCAAGGGACTGGCGGTAAGATCATCAGCGCATCTTCCATTGCCGGCCATGAAGGCTTTGAGATGTTGGGTGCCTACTCTGCCACTAAATTTGCCGTTCGTGGTTTGACCCAAGCCGCTGCCAAGGAATTGGCCAAGGACAAGATCACGGTCAACGCTTACTGCCCAGGTATCGTGTTGACGCCAATGTGGGATGAAATTGACAAGCGCATGGCTAAGATCTACAACGTTCCTGAAGGGGAAACCTTACAAAAGAACATTGATAGCATTGCCTTAGGCCGTGGCGAACAACCCGCTGATGTGGCCAACTTAGTCTCCTTCTTAGCTGATAAGAAGTCCGATTACATTACCGGGCAAGCCATTATTGTTGATGGTGGGATTAATTTCGCTTAAAATAGAATAACTGCATAAAGCTGTCGGTCATCGCTAATTGCGGTGGCCGACTTTTTTACGACTTTTAAAGGAGGCTGAGACCTGTGTGTACCAGTATTTTACAAATCGCCAAGGATGGCAGTCACATCTTAGCGCGGACCATGGATTGGCACGCGCTGTACGTCCAACCCTTGTTTGTGCCCCGCAACTTTCAGTGGCAAGGCTTGTACGACAACGCCGTGCACATCAACCGCTATGCCATGATTGGCGGCGGGGGGGCGCATGACCATGAGATCGACGTGTCCGACGGCGTCAACGAGATGGGATTGAGCGTGCAGAAATTAACGTTTGCCAACGGTTCCCATCTGGTCGACACACCCACGCCAGGACAGGTGCACTTGGCACCCTATGAATTTTCCTTCTACCTGTTGGGGCACTACGCCTCGGTTGCGGACATCGAAGCCCATATCGACGAGATCCAGTTGATGACCAACCGCTTTGCCGTCAACAACATCGGCGATTCCGAGCTCCACTTTGCCGTGGTCGACCGCACTGGCCGGACCGTGGTCATTGAACCCACGCACTTTCCCATGCGCGTGCGGGAGAATCCGCTGGGCGTGGTCACCAACAGTAAGGACTTTGAGCTCCAGTTAAAACGGCTGGGGCAATACGTCAATTACACGGACGACTTTGACGCGGGGACGGTCCCGTTGAATGCGCCGCGGGTCACGACTGGCCGCTTCTCGGGCAAGCCGGTACCGAGCGGGTCGTTCACACCGGGTGGCCGGTTCGTGCGCGCCGCCTATTACAAGGAACGCGCCGACCTGCCCGACAATGAGGACGAAGCCATCATCAGCGCCTGGCACTTGCTAGACAGCGTGACGGTGCCGCGCAGCTCCAAGTACCGGCCGACGTACTCCGTGTACCGGGCCGCAACCGTTTGTGAATCATTGACGTACTATTTCCAGCCATACAACCGGTTGGACACAGTCCAGTTGCGATTGACACCGGAAATGTTGACCTGGACCAAGCCTAAATTTTACAACGTGCCCAACCAGTTGAGTGTGACCGCGTTGAATTAGGCCTTTTCCGGCAAAGTTTCTAAACGTTAAATTAGGAACCACAACAGATTGGCCGCAATCAGGCCCACCAAGACGCCGCGGTGGAGCCGGGGATGTAACATGATGATGGCCAAGAACTCTCTGGCCCAGGCGGTCGGCAGGTAGCCGAGGCGGGTTGGCGCCGGGTAACCGCCAAAGCGAATGCCCAGTTGACTAGCTAGGTGTTCGGCGCGGAATAAATGATAGTTGTTGGTCACGATGACCACCCGGCCACCCTGGTGCGGGAACTGGCCCCACAAGCGTTGACTGTAAAGTAAGTTACTGAACGTATTGGTGGCTTGGGTTTCCTGGACGATCTGGTCGGCGGGCCAGTCGTGAGCAATCAAATAGTCTGCCATGGCTGCGGCTTCCGTGGTCGTTTCATCCGGTCCCTGACCTCCTGTAACCAGGAGTGTGACGGGGCCTTTTTGTCGTCTGGCCAAGGCGAGGGCGGTATCTAGACGACTGCCGAGTACCCGGCCAATTTGGTTGCCGTGTAACAGCCCAGCGCCCAAGATGACGATGGTATCGGCCTTGCGCGCCCGCCAGAGGGTAGCCCGCAGAAAGCCGACCAGACTGGCGGCGAAGAGGGTGCCGAGATAGACGCTGAAGACGGGGATGAAGGTTAGCCAGGGCCACAGCGTGCCAGTGAACTGACCGTGCGTGATGCCGTAGAGCCAGCCACCGCCCAGAAATAACCAGACCCAGATGCCAGCGAGGACGCCGTAGGTCAGGTGTTCATTTTTGCGGACGACCAACCGGGGGACCAGTAAAATCAAGAGAAGAATGCAGAGTCCCAACGCACCAATCAGGCCAATCAGAACCCAACCGAGGTGGGCGACCAGCTGCCAGCTTGCGTGCTGCGAGAAGCCGGCAAGCAAAATAATCAGCCCACCACTCACGCAGGTCATGACCGCAGAGCTCAGACCGTGGGGTTGCCAAAAGGTCAGTAAGGCGGCCAAACAAATTAGAAACAGACTAGCACTCAGTAACATCGCGGGGGACTCCTTTCGTAAAGTTTAAGTTTTCCTGAGGCTTCCCCACTGAGGGTGGCCCCGGGAATAAATCTAGGTATAATTGATTTCATTATAACGGAAATGGAGGGATTCGGGTGCCTAAACGACGGCGAAAAACGCGAAAAACAACGAGTAACCCCGCCACGGCGACCTGGATCTTCGTCGTGGTCCTCTTGGTCTTGGGTGGCGGTCTTTTACTGCGCGGCCAAATCAAGACGGTCATGCAGTCGACGCACATTACCCAGACCAGTGCGGGCGCGACCCCGGGACAATTGACGACGGCGGCCCAACAAAAGTTCATCAAGGAAATGGCGGCGCCGGCTGTCCGCGTTTACCAGCAAAATGGCCAAGTCCTGCCCAGCATCGTGATTGCCCAGGCCATCCTGGAATCCAGCTGGGGGACCTCGGCACTGTTCAAGCAGGCCAACAATCCGTTTGGCGTGAAGGGCAGCTACCAGGGCCAAACCAAGTCGTTTCCCACCAGTGAATACGTCAATGGCAAGAAGATTCAGATTCACGCCAACTTCCGGGATTACCCGAGCTTAACGGCGGCCATCCTGGATCATGATGCCTTGTTGAAAACCAACTACTTCAAGCAGACGGTCACGGATTACCAAACGGCGGCCAAGCTCCTGCAGGAAAATGGCTACGCGACCGATCCCGATTACGCCAAGAAGCTGGACAACGTGATTGCGACTTACAATTTGAACCAGTATGACACTTAGTACTTAGTGGTGGTGTAGGTGGTCCGCCTCCCGCGGCGCGTCAACGTGAGGTGACAACTTGAAGTTGGCTAAACCAGTACCTGCGGCTGCCAGGGATTCTGCCTGCTATGGGGACCACCTGCAGCCCAAGAGCGGGCTTCCGGTTCGCTTGAAAGCCTGGCCAAGACCGCCAGTCTCTCAAGTCGTCCCACGCTGTAGGCAGAGACAAAACCTCTGCCAACACCGTCGACACAGCTGGCGCCATCCC
>NZ_JAMXAZ010000003.1:68032-189557 GCF_024718525.1 Levilactobacillus yiduensis | reverse complement strand
GAAAACGTAAAATTCCCATCAAGCACTTGAATCATGTGTTTGATGGGGATTTTGGAGTTTCTGGTGAATAATTCAGGTAACTCTATATAATTATTATTACATTAAAATATAACAGTTACGCCAATTTGGACAAAAAAACTGGGCGTTCAGCTGCTAAAAGTTAGCAGGGACGTCCAGTTAAGTTAAACTAAACTTGGTTTACCGTATAAGTAGCCTTGATGCAACGTAATACCGAATTGCTTGGCCAAAGCTTGGTCGTCAGCGTCCTCGACGCCTTCCAGAATCAACCGCAACCGATATTCGCGAGCGATTTGTGCCCAGAAGGCCAGACTGGCAGGAATCAAGTCATTTTCACCGCTCATTCGTAAGTTTTGCATGGCGAATTTGATCTCGTCGACAAATGGTAATAAGTCGCGAATGTTTTGGTAGGTGTTCGATCCCGTACCAACGTCATCGAGCACCAGGCCGATGCCATATTGGTGTACGGCCAGACTGAACTGCTTCATTTCGTCTAGCGTCGGGGCTTCTGTTAACTCAATCGTTAAGGCGGCTGGTGTGATGCGCTTCTTGAGCGCAATCACGGTCCCTAGGGTTAGGGGATGTCGCAACTGCTGATTGTTGAGATTGAACGCGAGTACCTGATTGTTGACGGCGGTCTTCAATGAAGCGGCCGTCTCTTCAAGAAGTTTCGCTTGATCGGCTACGGAAATATCCGTGAAGTGGTGGGGGAGAACCCAATTATCGTCTTCCTGTTTACGCAACAGAACTTCGTAGCCAAAGACACGGTGGTCATCTTGATTGATTTGTGGTTGTACAAAGAAACGATACATAACCGATCCACTCCTTTTGCCTCTCTACACGTGAGTTTAGTTTCATTCTACCGCATTTCTTAAAAAGTGCAACGCCATATATCGTTCAGTGTGATAACGGCGGTAACCTATAACCGGCTCAGGTCACTGTTTATCACCGAATAAGCCGCTTGAAAAATAAGTTGATTTAGTCGCTGACCTCGCTTCCAAACCATGATTATTTTCGTGATTGTCACGAGTTCTGGAAGTGGGTAAATTAGGCATATTCTTAAAAGTGTGAGTTGGTTAACGATTGATAAGTCAGATGTTATCGTTCCATTTAAGTCGAACTAGCTCCGCCAACCTTACTGTATTTGCCAGAAAAAAGCAAGCAAAACTTGTTTTTTGTTTGGGCGAGACCTGGTCGAGTGCAGTTACGCAGGTGGGGGCTGGCCGCCTTACCGTCCGCTAGATATGAGTTGGAACGCGGTGGGCGTCGGACCGAGCCACAGGGCGGTCTCGGCCCTCAACTTGGAGCCGGTAGCCCGCGTCTCCAAGTTGCCAGTTCCCTAAACGGCATGAATCGCGCCGCCAAGGGAACTCCCACGGCTGAACTCATATCTAGCGGACTCTCGGCTACAATAGCACCTTTCAGCGACAATCGGTGTATTGCGCGAGTCAGCCAACCGTTCGGATAACAAGTTTTGACATAGCGTTCTGGCACCTACTTCCACGATAGCCCTTGCCAAGAGGGGAGTTAGCTGGTCTATTAGTGATTTATGCCAAGCTACTGGATGGAAGAATCTTAGGGACTCACGAATCAATCAGCGATTTGAAGTGTGGTGAACGTCTGGCTTTCTTGTTGAGACCATTTACCAGCCCCAACAACTCCTGAATTTTCGCGGTAAGAACGTTTCTTGTCAACAGAATTGGTGTTAATGCAAGGGCAACGACTCCCACTGCCAAATACAGTCGTCATTGCCCATCGGAATCGTAGCCGTGAGTCCGTCAAATATGGGCTCAGCCGTGGGAGTTTTCTTAGCAGCGGTCTTGGCTGGTTAGAAAACTGGCGTCTTTGAGACGTGGACTTCGGCTCAAAGGCGAGGTGTCGAGACCGTCTTTTGGCTCGGCCCGTCCGCCCACAGCGTCACGGCCCATATTTGACGGACGGTAAGGCGGTAAAAAAAGCGCCACCCGCAAGTCCAGTAGACCCGTGAGTGGCGCTCAGTGCATGTTTGATTAATACCCGTAGCCGCTGTTGCCAGTGCTGTCAGTGGCGTAGCCGTTACCCGTGGTGCTGGTATCGGCGTCCGTCGTGAATTTCTTGGTGTTGGCCAAGCCCAGCGTCTTTCTGATGTGGTTCGAGACACGTTTCAGCTCGGTCATGGTTGGTACTTGATAGGAGAGGCCGTCGATCATGGCGTCTTGTCCTTGCAATGTCTCTGACTTGATGTGGTGAGAAGCATCCCCGTATTTCGCCCGAATCTGCATCAGGTCATCAAAGGTCAAGTCGGTCTTCAAGTTCCCGTTTAGTGACTTCAGAATCGTTTGGTAACGGGTGATGGAGGACAACCCCGCCGCCTTGACGACTAGCTTCTGTAGGACTTCGCGTTGCCGTTTTTGTCGGCCGTAATCACCCAGCGGATCTTCGTGACGCATCCGGGAGTAGTCAAGCGCTTGTTTCCCGTTCAAATGGGTCTTCTTGCCCTTGACGACGTTGGCCGCACCATATTGGAAGGTCAGCGTTGGTTTCACGTCGACCCCGCCGACCGCGTTGACCATCTTTTCCAGTCCACCCATGTTTACGATGGCGTAGAAATCAATGGGCACGTCCAGCAGGTTCTCCACGGTCTTGACCGCGGTCTTGGGCCCACCAATCGTGTAGGCGGCGTTGATCTTTTGAATTGAGGCGTTGACGCCAGAACCAACAGTGACTCGCGTATCCCGGGGAATACTGGTCAGGTAGGCCGTTTCCTTGGTCGGGTTGATGGTGGCGACCATCATGGTGTCGGTCCGGCCCACGTCTGAACGGCCCAGTGCCCCGGTATCTGTTCCCATCAACAGAATCGAGAAGGGCTTATTGGACTTCAAGACAGCGGACACGTTGCGGCTCTTGGCGGCGTTCGAGGCTTCATAGGTCTGGCTAAACGTCTTCTTTGCCGAATTCCACGCCTGGTACCCGTAAGCAAGGCCGCCGCCCAGTAAGACCAACATCGCAATGACAATCGTCCACATGACCGGCCGGTGGGGGTGAACCGCGGGGGTCTTGAAGTGGGAGTTACGGTCGGAACGGCGGTCATAGACCTGTTCGAAATCCTCAGGTGTCCGCTGCCGTCTTGGTTCATTATCGTTTGGCATAATTATTTCCTCATCCTCATTAAAATCTTGACCAATTTCGTTTCGGGGCCGCACCACGATGTTATCGCGGGGCCTCAGCTACACACAGATTTGGCAATTCCCCTGGAATCTTATCTGTAGACTCAATTAATTCATTAGACCATAAAAACGGCCATTCGTAAATGTTTCCCCCGGACATTTTCGGTATTTTGTTTGGTTGTCTAGACCGGATAAAAGCGGATTTCACAAGTTGTCAAGGTAAGTAAAAGTGGCTAACACCGCTGTTTGTAACCGGTTGCGGCTGCAGAAACTGGTGGGTGCGTGCTATAATAAGAAGCGTTGCTTAAGAAAATCTAATTTTGGGTAATGTTTCGAGGGGAGGTCGGCAGATGGCCGTTTTTATTCGAAGTGTTTCGGGTGTCTTAATCATTTTAGTCATGATTGGTCTCGGTTACGTGCTGTCTCGCCGGGGCTGGTTTGATGACCAGGCACCGAAGTTAATTGCGCGCCTCGTCACGCAGATTGCGTTGCCGGCCTACATGATCAGTACGATCACCGCGAAATTTTCAGCGGAGACGTTGAAACGCACGTTGCCGGATCTCCGGTTTCCAATCGTTTCCATGTTGATCATGTTCGGCCTCTCCATCGTGGCCTTTCATGCGTTTCGCATCAAGCCGGGGCACCGCGGGCTGTTTGAATCCATGTTTCTGAATTCAAACACCGTTTTTGTGGGCTTACCAGTCAACGAAGCGCTGTTTGGCCCGAAGAGCTTGCCGTTCGTGTTGGTTTATTACATGGCCAACACGACCTTTTTCTGGACGTTGGGGGTCTACTTGATCCAGCGTGACGGCCAGGGAGGCGCCAAGTTCGACCTGAAACAAACGTTACAAAAAATCTTTTCACCACCGCTCCTGGGCTTTATCGTGGGGGTCATCTTGGTTCTTCTCGACATCCAATTGCCGGGTTGGATCATGAAAGACTTCCAATATATTGGGGGCCTCACGATTCCGTTGTCCATGATCTTTATCGGGACGGCGATTGCCGGTGCGGGGTTGCAAAATATCCACGTGGACCGCGACAGTCTCGGCATCTTGCTGGGCCGTTTCATCGTGGCGCCCGTGTTGATGGGGCTGTTGGTGTTGCCCACCAGCATGCCGATTCTAATGAAACAAGTCTTTATTTTACAAGCAGCGATGCCCGTTATGACCAACGCACCTGTCGTGGCTAAATTGTACCGCGCCGATGCGGATTATGCGGCCATCATGGTAACCGAAACGACCCTCCTAAGTTTAGTGGTGATTCCGATTCTGATGGTCATCGTCCAGCACGTTGCCTAATTGATCTGGTCGTTACTTTTAAGGAGGAACAATTTTTCGTTTTGAGAAAAACACTGTTGTATATCGCATTTTCAACGTTAATGTTCAGTTCCATGGAAATCGCTCTGAAGTCTGCAGGGAACGCGTTTAATCCCATTCAATTGAATCTGATCCGCTTCTTCATTGGTGGATTGATTCTCTTGCCAATTGCCTTGCGGGCCTTACATAAGCAAAGTCACCGGTTGACCGGGCGCGATTGGGCGCTATTTGCGCTGACCGGGCTGGTTTGTGTCATCATCAGTATGACGCTGTATCAACTGGCAATCAGTGTCGACGAAGCATCGACGGTCGCTGTACTGTTCAGCTGCAACCCTGTCTTTGCCTTGATCTTCTCTTACCTGATCTTGCACGAACGGCTTGGCCGGGCCAACTTGATTGCCGTGGTCGTATCGATCGTCGGGTTAGTGGTCATCGTCAACCCCGCGCATTTGACCAATCCAGTCGGCTTAGCGCTGGCAATTGGTTCCGCGTTAACCTTTGGCTTGTACAGTATCGTGTCACGGTGGGGGTCTGTCCGGCACCATTTCAACGGAATCATCATGACCTGCTTTACCTTCCTGGCCGGGTCAGCTGAGCTACTCGCCATCATGTTGCTGACCCACGTGCCGGCCGTTGCCGGGGGCTTGCGTCAGGTTAGCTGGACCCGTCAATTTGCGGCGATGCCGATCTTGCAAAATGTCAGCCTCCAGTACTTCTGGATCCTGTTCTTCATCGGGGTCTGTGTGACTGGTGGGGGGTTCGCCTTTTACTTCTTGGCGATGGAACGCTCCGACGTGTCGACGGCCTCATTGGTCTTCTTCATTAAGCCAGGGCTGGCACCCATCATGGCGGCCGTGCTGATTCACGAAAAGATTCTGACCAACACCATCGTCGGAATCGTCATCATCTTGATTGGGTCGGTCATCACCTTCATGGGGAACCGGGTCAAGGCGCGCGAATCTGCATTGGCAGAAGAAGACGCCAGCGAGTTCCAAGAAGCAGACGATGCTGTGGCTGCGCACAAGCTTGCTGCCCATTCGGAATCTTCTGTGGATTAATTCAAATGATTGTAAAGGTACGCCACCATGCCGGTAGCGTACTTTTTAATTACGGCTAGAACCATTATCACTAGGCGATTTATGACGTTAAGGTTAGTCGTTACAGCTTTCATAGTGAAGGCTGGCCGCCTACCGTCTGTCAAATATGGGACGGAACGCGGTGGGCGGACGGGTCGAGCTAAGGAGCGGTCTCGACACCTCGTCTTTGAGGCAAAGGTCACGTCTCAAAGACGCCAGCTTTCTAAGCGGTATGAATCGTGCCGTTTAGAAACTCCCATGGCTGACCCCATATTTGGTAGGCGCCTGGTTTCACTAATTTTAACGAACAGAGAATACTGTCCTTCTAAGAAGCAACGCGTTAAGTCTATTTTCAAGCTGTTGTTCCACCAGAAATTAAGTGAAAACTGACACAAATCACACGGACCCGGCCAAAACCTATGGTATGATGGTCAGTGAGAATTGCTAAGAGAGAAAGGGAGCATGATCAATGGCAACGCTGGTCATTTTACGGCACGGGGAAAGTGTCGCGAACCGAGATAATATTTTTACTGGGTGGAGTGATGTGCCGCTGACGGCCAAGGGGCGTGAACAAGCGGTCGCGGCTGGCAAATTGGTTGCGGCTGCGGGCCTGCAGTTTGGGGCCCTGCACACATCCATGCTCCAGCGCGCCATCGTGACGTCGAACATTGTCTTAGAGGCCATCGACCAACTGTACATTCCAGAATACAAGTCCTGGCGCCTGAATGAGCGGCATTACGGTGCACTGCGGGGGCAAAATAAAGCGGCGGTCAAAGCCCGCGTGGGGGAAAAGCAGATCAAGATTTGGCGGCGGAGCTTTAAGACCGTGCCACCACTGTTGGACCACGTCAGTCAGGATCGTCGTTACGATAAATTTGGCCCGCACGTTGAGCCATTAGGCGAGAGTTTGGAAATGGCTTATCACCGGTTGATGCCCTACTGGACCGACCAGATTGCCCCGCGTTTGTTGGATGGCCACAATCAGCTGGTCGTGGCTCACGGCAGTACGTTACGGGCGTTAATCAAGTACCTGGACCATGTGGCGGACGCGGATATTAGCCAGGTGGAAGTTGCGAATGGCGAACCAATTCGCTACGACTTTGATGACCGGCTAAACGTCTTGCGCAAGCAAACCCTGTGAGTTTTTAAAGTAAATAATAAGTTCACCCAGCCGACGAAGACTTTTATTGTCTTTGGCCGGCTTTTTCGTATAATCAGAAATGAAGGACTGGTCACAGCTGGGGAAGCTGGCTAGTCAGTTTTAAAGTGTAAGGGGTTAACCAGTTAGCTAATTGGGGGAGAGAAAAGTGAATACACGAAACCTACGCCATTGGGCGGTACTGTTCGTCATCATTCTGGGGATTGGTGGCGTCATCTGGGGCATGCATGAGATCGACCAACGAGACCAACAAGAAGTCGCGACCAGCAATCATCAGCATGCCCAACAAACACACGCGACGATTGCCAAGGACGCCGCTGCTAGTAAGCGGCAACGTGACCCAGGGAAGACGGCATTTGATCGGACCAACCGGGGGCAGGCCACACCGAAGTTTAGCAAGCGCTTCACCCGTGAGCTGAAGGACAAGAAATTTGTCGGCACGGCGCTGGTCGTGAAGAATGATCAGGTCGTTTACCAGCGGGCATTCGGGAAGGCTAACGCTAAGAAACAGCGTAAGAACAAGGTCACATCGCAGTATTTGATCAACTCGGTTCAAAAGTCCATGACGGGACTGCTGGTCATGAAGGCGGTCCAAGCCGGCCAACTACAGCTGACGGACCGACTAAGCCAGTATTATCCCAACATTCGGCATAGCGGGCGGGTCACGATTCGCCAGATGCTGAACATGGAGGCCGGCATCACTGGTGAACTGAAGCCCGGCCGCACCTTGACGGAAAATGAGGTTTATCAGTACGTCAGTCAAAATGCACAGATCGACACCAGTAAAATTGGCGAATTCGATTACCAGCAGATCTGCTTCACGTTGCTGGCGGGCATTTTGCATCAAGTCACGCATGATTCGTATTACGATCTGTTCTATCAACAATTCGTCACGCCGTTGAATCTGAACCACACCAGCTTTGCTCAGTTACGGTCGACCACTAAAGGCATGACCACGGGCTACGCGGGCAACATGCCGGGCGACTACAGCGAGCCCCACAAGCCATCGGCGGCCAGCATGGCGGTCCAAATTGCGACTGGTAACGCGACGATGAGCACGGGCGACGTCTACCAGGCCGAGCGGGCCATCGTCCAGGGTTCGCTTCTGTCTACACCGGCGGGCGCCCAAGTCTTACACGAGACGCAAAATGACCAGATCCACTATGCCGGGGGGATGTATCACCTCGATAAATTGGGTTACTACGGCCACGGCATGGGCGACGACTACGAGAGTACCTTTGTCATCAGTAAGAACGGCCGCAACGGTGTCGTCCTGTTGTCCAACAACTTCGTGAAGAAGACGATGTACCCGGATTGGTCCACGGAAGACTTGGCCATTCAAACGTTTAAGCAAATCAACCGGACGAAGGTGTTGCGGTAAGCTGTTGTACCGGTCGCCGTTATGTGAATCGCTAGGCTGCGACAGCAATTTGTTCAGCCTGTCGTCAACTGATAGTATGAGATGATTGTCAATAATAAAAGTCACTAACGACTCGTCACGGCGAGTGGTTGGTGGCTTTTTGCGTGGGGCAATGACAGTGAAAGACAAGATTGAATTACGAATAGTCATGTGCAGTCGGCTACCCCATAGCAGGCGGAACGGCGGCCATGGCACCGAAGAACGTTGACTGACGGTTGGTATTTCGCCGTGACTCTCGTATAATCAGAAGAGTAAGTTTGAAAAGACAGGGGCTTTGACAAAATGAGACAGGAAACACGAAAACAACGGCACGCCGCGCACGCCCATCCCCATTGGGGCAGATGGCTGTTACTGGTGGTTCTACTGGGCTTGGCTGGTTACGGCGCCGTCCAGTGGTACCACGTCGATCAGCAACGCAAGCTGACCGCGACGCCGACAACGGTCAAGCAGACCAACCGCCTGATTCAGCGCAATGCACAGGTCAGCCAGCAACAACGCCACAGCCAAACCACGGCGTTAGACCGGACCGCTGGGAGCGCCAATCCCGATTTTACGGCCAATTTGACGAAACAATTGACGGCGAAAAAATTTTCCGGCACCGCACTGGTAGTGAAAAACGACCAGGTCATTTACCAGAAATCCTTTGGCTGGGCCAACGCGGCTAAGAAGCGGCGCAACACGCCCAAGACGCAATACCTGATCAATTCACTGCAGAAATCGATGACGGGGTTACTGGTCATGCGGGCTATCGAGCAGGGCAAGCTCAAGATGACGGACACGCTCCATCAGTTCTATCCCCAGGTCAAAAATAGTCGCCGGGTCACGATTCGCCAAATGTTGAACATGGAAGGCGGCTTGCTGGGTGACATGAAGCCGGACAAAGACCTGGGTGAGCGCCAGATTTACCGCTACGCCGCCCAACACGTCCGAGTTGATACGACACAGCTGAATCAATTTAACTACCAACCAATTTGCTACGTGATGTTGGCGGCTATTTTAAATCAGGTGACTGACCAGTCGTACTATCACCAATTTTACCAGCAAATCGTCACACCGCTGAACTTAAACGAGACCAGCTTTGTTCAGTTGCGCCAGCAAAATTCAGCGCTATCCGTGGGCTATAAAGGCCAGACACCGGGCACATATTCGGACCCCGAAGTCCCAGCAGCCAAGGATGTTAGCTCGCGGCTAGG
This sequence comes from Levilactobacillus yiduensis, assembly GCF_024718525.1. NCBI lineage: Bacteria > Bacillati > Bacillota > Bacilli > Lactobacillales > Lactobacillaceae > Levilactobacillus > Levilactobacillus yiduensis. Next base: position 180,229 of record NZ_JAMXAZ010000003.1, on the reverse strand, counting down.
GACCGGGAACGTTGCCATGAGTCCCAGCAACGTGTTCAAGACGGTTCAGGCTATTGTCCAAGGCAAGCGGTTTAACCACGCAACCAGCGCCAAGACGCTACTGGAACCGGGTGTTGCGACGCCGAAGTATACCGGTGGCATGTATCATTTCGCGGACCAGGGCTACTACGGTCATGGGGTCGGCAACTTCTATGAAGACACTTTCCTGGTCAGTACCGATGGCCGGACCGGTGTGATCTTCATGTCGAATAATTTCTACAAGAAGACCATGTGGCCCACTTGGTCGACCGAAGATATTGCCAAGGCAACGTTTAAACAGGTGGTCACCGCGTCGACGATTTCGTAGGGAGATGAATCTATGCTGGACATTCGCATTAATCACAGTCTGACGGACCTCTACCAGATTAGCCTGGCCCTGATGGTGGTCTTGTCGGTCATCGTCGTCCCGCTGGTGCAAAAGCGCTGGCACGACCGCTATCCGGTGCTGGAAAGCATGTGGTGGCAACTGACGCCCATTCTGGCGTTTTCAGCTGTGCAGATGGCCTATGTGACCTTCAATTTGTTTCTGGGTGGCCTGTTTCTATTGATCGATTTGATGCTGATCTTGGATGGGTATCAGCGTCAACAGGCACGGTTGCACCGGCATCACCATAAAAATGGGTAAGTAAAAAGGTACCGGAACCTCACAAGGATTCCGATACCTTTTCGTTTACGTTTAAATCAATTAAGCCAAAGCACCCATTGGATCCCAAGGGGCCAAGACCGTTGGTTCTTCAGTTTCTTGGACGTGCTTCAAGTCGTCAGGCAAGAATTGCTTGTTGACAACGACTTGGTAGCAGTATTCGTCCATCCAGGCGTCGCTCATGACGAAGTAGCCCTTGGTACCGACCTTTTCGCCCCATGAGTTTTCAACCTTCCACTTGGTTGGTTGGCCGTCGACCAGGTCGACACCAGTCAAGACCATGGCGTGGGTCATCATGCTTTCCCCGTAGTCCAGGCGTTCTGCCTTAGTCGTGGAGAAATCAATGTTGAAGAGGGCATCCTTGTCGTAGAACTTGGTGTCCATGATCCCCTTTTGCCGTTCGGAAGATTGGCCGACATCACAGCCGAACCAAACGGATTGACCGGCTTGCAGCTGCTTGATAGCCAGTTGCTTGAAGTCCTTCATGGAAACGTTCAAGTGCTTGACTTGGCGGCCGTTGACCACGTTACCCAGCATTTCAACCGTGTAGGTGTGGTTGTATGGCTTGTCATCGGTTGGGGCGTTGATGATGGAAACGTAATCGTTCAAGTCCCAGTCAACGTACTTGTCGAAGAATGACTTTGGCGTCAAGCCCTTGTCGATGTGGTAGTTCTTGTCATCGTCGCGGTATTCGAAGTCAAACTTATCGACAGGTTGGCCTAAGGAGAAGCTCAGTAAGCGGTAAACTTCGCCGAGCATCTTGTCCTTGGCAGCGGCGATATCAGCATCGCTAGCCTTGTCAGCGACTAATTTCCGCAACGTAACGGCGTCCTTGCGCAGCTTTAAGTTCAGCGTGCTGTTTAACTCGTTGGACTTGGAGCTGTTGTAGGTTTCGGGCATGACCGACTTCGGCACGATCCCGTATTTTTGAATGATGGCACACAGCATGTCCCATTGGCCACCGTCTTGTTGGGGGGTTGCCATTAAGAAGGCCACCTTACGGCTAGACGTGGGTTGGTCAGCGGTTGCCAAGACATTTTCATAGAAGTAGTTGGCTTTTTCAAATTTATCCCAGAAGTTCGTGTAGTTCTGAGATAATTCAAAATCGCTCAGGTGAAACAGGTCGGCTAAGTGATGACGCATCGTGTTCAATGCGGCAAACATCCAGCAACGGCCACTTTGCTTTTGGTTAGCAACTTTCCCAGTGTCCAAATCAATGGAGAACACGGGAGTCATGTCGGTCTCGGAAGCGTAATCGGCAGAGGTTGCTAAGATACCTTGGTGGCTGACGGCGCGCTCCAAAACCTTTGCGGTGGGGTCAGCAGCTAAAGTTTGTTGATAACGGGCGGTTTGATCCGCCGTGATTTCTTTACTCAATGACGTCACTCTCCTATCTTATTCTCTCATTGTACTCCAATTTTCTCATTTTTTGTATAGGAAACGAAAAGTTGGGAAGTTTTACGGGAAACCGATTGGGGTTATGCTGAGGATTCCTTGCCACAATTACGCCCGTCATCGGCGCGTCCGATGCACTGATTAAAGCGGGCGATGTCTTGTGGGGCGTCATTCCAAATCTCTGGGAAGTTCAGCTGCTCAGCTAGTGTTGACTTCGGATTCATTGCCATCACCTCTTCCTAAGCAAAAGAGATTGCTAGCCAGTTTAGATCCGGTTGCAATCTCTTTCTTTAGGTTAGTCGTAGTTCAAATGCTTATCTTGATCCAACGCATTGATCTCAGCGATTTCTGCTGCGGTCAGGTTGAAACCAGAAATTTCAAAGTTTTCCCGTACCCGGGCTGGCTTGGATGACTTCGGGAAGACCACAAAGCCGGTGTCAACTTGCCAACGCAAGACGATTTGGGCGGGGGACTTGCCGTATTTGTCGGCCAGCTTGGTGATAACTGGGTCTTCGAGGATCAAATGGCCGTGGCCAATTGGGGAGTAGCCTTCATTGACGATGCCGTTGTCCGTGTCAAATTTGCCCAGTTCAGCCTGTACCTTATAAGGGTGGCGTTCAATCTGGTTGACCATTGGCTTAACGGTAGCCATGGCGAAGACCTTTTCCAGTTGGTCTTCAGAGAAGTTGGAGACCCCGATGGCCCGGACCTTCTTTTGTTCGTATAAGTTTTCCAGTGCGCGCCAGGTGTCTAACGTCAGGTCGAAGTTCTTTTCATTTGGCCAGTGGATCAAGTAAAGGTCCAGGTAGTCCAGTTGTAAGTCGCTCAGCGTCTTGTCAAAGGCAGCCAACGTCTTGTCGTAGCCTTGGTCGGCGTTCCAGACCTTAGATGTGATAAACAGGTCGGACCGGTCAACGCCAGAAGCCTTGATAGCCGCACCCACAGCTGGTTCATTGCCGTAAATGTGGGCGCAATCTAAATGCCGATAACCCGCGTCCAGCGCCGTCTTGATGGCGGCTGGGACATCCTTGCTGTCGATTAAGTAGGTGCCGAATCCTAACATGGGGATGGTGACGCCGTTACTTAACTGTGTCGTTTCCATGAAATTACCTCGCTCGTTTAAGATTTTAAAACCACTTATATAAGCATGATACACTACTGTGCGAATGGTTTCACGGTTGCCGCTTGTTAGTTGCTGGTTAAGCTATGCTGACCGCCTTACCGTTCACTAGATAGGTGTTGACGTGCGTTCTTTTGAAGACTGGACAAACCAGATGCCTGCGGCTGCCAAGGGTTCCGCCTGCTATGGGAGACACTTCCAGCCAAAAAGCGGGCTTCCAGTTCGCTTGAAAGCCTCGCAAAAAACGCGAGTCTCTCAAGTCGCCCCACGCTGTAGGCTGAGAAACAACCTCAGCCAACACCGTCGACACAGCTGGCTCCACCCCTGACCTCCTCCGGCAAGATTGTAGCTTGTCAGCGACATCGTGTTGAACCGGTCCTGACTGTAACAAGTAGCCTAGCTAGTCGAGTTTTCCTTCTGCCGATAGCTCAAGATAACCAGAACCTATCATCTATCAGTTCAAACTGAGCTAATGGTAGCCGTCCCCAATTCACTGGATGCATCATGAGTGGCTAACCTTATCAAAGGGTGGCATTCACCAGTCGTTAGCCGGTCTCAGCCAGTTATTTTGACAACCACTACCGTAGCCGAGAGTTCGCTAGATATGAGTTCAGCTGTGGGAGTTCCCTTAGCGGCACGGTTTACGGCGCTTAGGGAACTGGCACCTTGGAGACGCGGGTCATCGGCTCCAAGGTGAGGTCCAAGACCGCTCTTTGGCTTGGACCGGCGCCCTCAGCGTTCCGACTCATATCTAGTGAACGGTAAGGCGGCCAGCTCATACCAATAATATAATTGAACCCGAAAATATAATCGGCCACAAAAAAGCACCGCCAACTTTCTAAGTAGAAAGCAGCGGTGCCAGGTTAAAGGTTAGGTTAGTCGCGGGCGTTCAAGACTTCTGGACCGTCTTGACGGCCAACGATGACCGTGTTGACCGTGTCTAAGAACAAACCGTGTTCCACGACGCCGACGATGCCATTCAAGGTGTTGGCGAGTTCGTGCGGATGGTCGATGCGGCCCAGGTGCAGGTCGATGATGTAGTTCTTGGAGTCGGTCAGCACGTGGCTACCGTCTTCTTGCATCCGGAAGCTAGGGTTGAAGCCCATTTTGTCTAATTTTTCTAGGACGTGGCTGGAACCGAAGGGGATGACCTCCAGTGGCAATGGGAACTTGCCAAGGTGGTGGACCATCTTGCTTTCGTCCACGATCCACATATTTTTCGTGGAGTTGATGGCGACGATCTTTTCCCAGAGGTGAGCGGCCCCGCCACCCTTGATGCCTTGGAAGTTGTCGTCGATTTCATCAGCGCCATCAATGGTCAAGTCGAGGTGGTCGACTTCGTCCAATTGTTTGATGGTGATGCCCAGGTCGGCGGCTTGCTTAGCGGAACGGTCGGAAGTGGCGACCCCAACGATGTTCAAGCCCTCATTCTTGACGCGTTCACCGAGAGCGTCGATCATGTAGCGAACGGTCGACCCGGTCCCGATTCCTAAAATCATGCCATCTTGGACGTACTTAACGGCTTCTTGACCCACTAAAGCTTTCAATGCGTTTTGATCCATCTTAACTACTCCTCTTCTGTGTGTTCTAGGTGTAAGGCGACTGGTTTGACCGCCGCGTCACCGGTAACGTGCAACTGGTTTGCGGCCAGGATTGCCTGATCGGCGGGATGCTGGCTGAAGTACCGTTTGGCGTACGGATCCAGCAAGGTGACCGTGACCTGTGCAGCGGTTGCCAGTTCAGTAAAACGTTTTATCAGCTGGTTAGCTAACGTGGTGGCAGACTGTGAGGGCCGGACGAAGATTTGCTCCAGCACCCAGCTGGTGTCACTTAGGCACAAATAATGCAGGCTTGCCAACAGCTGTTCGTCTTGCACCACTTGTAATTGGCCAGGCTGTTCCGTAATCGTCATGGGTAGACTCCTTTCATGACCAGTCTCGTTTCTAATTCTGGTCTATCCGTCGGTCATTGTCAACTCCTTTTAGCGAAGAAAAAATGTGGTGGTCGAACATACTTTTGCTGGTAATCTGGGGGCAGGTTGCTTATGCTTAGAGGAGTTAGTGACAGCGAGGGTGCGGGCGACCTAGGCCAATCGGGAAATGGCGGTGGTTTTCGTCGAAAATATTTGGCGAAAATGGGCCAGCAGTGGTCGTCACGGGAAATGCCCGTCTGTCGGGATAATAAAAGGATTGCGTCAGGCCAGATTCATGGTAAAATGAAACACTCACGGTTAGTGCCTAGACCAGTCGTTGACCCGACTAGTGATTTGGCCGTACCATTGATGTTCGGATGAATAAATAACAGGATAAAAGATTAGCGAGGGAGTGCTTGTAATGCAACGCGGATTTGAAATTGTTAGTAAGTATGCCAACCAGGGGATCAAACTCCCTTATCGAACCACGAAACAGGCCGCTGGCTATGACTTTGAGTGCGCAGCGGACTTCACGTTGCCGTCCATTTGGCACCATGATCTGTTGCACGCCTTCAAGCGGTTACGACACCAGGATGAACTGACCGCAGAAGAACTGCTGGCGGGGCAAAGCGACCTGAAGCCTTGGCTGGTACCAACGGGCATCAAGGCCTACATGCAGCCAGGAGAAGTGCTGGTCTTGGCCAACCGGTCCAGCAGTCCGCTCAAACACAGTCTGATTTTGCCCAACGGCATTGGGGTGATCGACGCGGATTACTACAACAATGAAAAAAATGAGGGTGAAATTTTTGTCCAATTAATTAACGTGGGACTAAAAGATCAGGTTATTAAAAAAGGTCAGCGTATCGCGCAAGGGCTGTTCATGCCTTATTTACTGGCCGATGATGAGCAGGCACCCCAACAGCAGCGGACCGGTGGATTTGGCTCGTCGGACCGTAACTAAATCTTTACAATTGTGCTTGATAGACTAGTGGGGGATTGACCGCTAGATATGCTAAAATAAAGGTATTCAGACTAAGAAAAAGGGGGATCTTCGTGGCTAAACCAAGAACAACTTATGTTTGTCAAAATTGTGATTACAGTTCACCGCGTTATCTGGGACGTTGTCCAAATTGCGGCGAGTGGAACACCATGGTCGAAGAGGTCGTGACGCCCACCGCTGCCAAGGCCAAGCCGCAATCCACGCGGACCGCAGTTGGCAGTGCACAGTCCCACCCCCAATTAATGAAAGACATTAAGCATTCCACGGAAACGCGGACCAAGACGAAAATGGAGGAACTCAACCGGGTCTTGGGTGGCGGTATCGTTGCCGGTTCCTTGATTCTGATTGGTGGGGATCCCGGGATTGGGAAATCCACGTTGCTTCTGCAGGTCTCCGGGCAATTAAGTGAGACCGGCGGCAAGGTGCTCTACGTTTCCGGGGAAGAAAGTGCCTCGCAGATTAAGATGCGTGCGGACCGGTTGGTCGTGAACAGCGACAACCTGTACCTGTATCCCGAAACGGACATGGCTAGTATTCGTGCCAATATCGAACAAATGCAGCCGGACTACGTGGTCATTGACTCCGTTCAGACCATGCAGGCGCCTGGTATCGAGTCGGCCATCGGGTCCGTCTCCCAGATTCGGGCCGTGACCGGTGAATTGATGCAGATTGCCAAGACCAACGGCATCACCATCTTTGTCGTCGGCCACGTGACCAAGGGCGGTGCCATCGCTGGGCCAAAAATCTTGGAACACATGGTGGATACCGTGCTGTACTTTGAAGGCGACTTGCACCACACCTACCGAATCTTACGCGCGGTCAAGAACCGGTTTGGCTCGACCAACGAGTTAGGGATCTTTGAAATGCGCGAGGGTGGCCTGTATGAGGTGGCCAATCCGTCGGAGATTTTCCTGGAGGAACGGCTCAAGGACGCGACTGGTTCGGCCATCGTGGTGTCAATGGAAGGAACCCGGCCAATCTTGGTCGAAGTTCAGGCCTTGATTACGCCGTCGGTCTTCGGTAACGCCCAACGAACCTCCAGTGGGTTGGACCGCAACCGGGTCTCGTTACTGATGGCGGTGTTGGAAAAGCGTGCCAATTTAATGTTGCAAAACCAAGATGCCTTTCTCAAGGCGGCCGGTGGCGTCAAGCTGGACGAACCTGCCATCGACTTGGCGATTGCACTGGCGATTGCCTCCAGTTACCGGGATACGGCGACGGCACCGACCGATTGTTTCGTGGGCGAAGTTGGCCTGACTGGTGAAATTCGGCGGGTCAACCGGGTCGAATCTCGGGTCGCCGAAGCCAAGAAGCTGGGTTTCAAACGGATCTTTGTTCCTAAAAATAATCTGCAAGGGTGGACCGCACCGAAGGGCATTGAAGTCGTCGGTGTTTCCACGTTACGGCAGACATTAAAATTAGCCCTCGGCGTTTAGGCGTCAGGGACCTTGAAGGGAGGTGAACAAATATGCGTAAAAAAACGGTTGTTTTAATTATCTTCGCCATCTTAGGTGGGGTCATGGGAGCCGCGTACTTCTCCCGGGCCTGGCTGTTACTTGGCGTGACCAACCGCTTGATCAACAACGTCTTCGTGAATATTTTGCTTGGAGCCATTATTTTCCTCATTCTCGGATTACTCTTCGCGGGCGTGATCTTGCGGCTGATCAATCGTGTCGAAGCCTACTTGAATAAGCAAAACCCGATGACCATCATCTTCGGGAGTCTGTTAACGATTGTGGGATTGGCATTAGCCTTATTGATTTCGCAATTCCTCTTTCACGTGCCATCCTTCTTCATCGGCACCGTGATTCCGTGGATCTTGATGTTGCTCTTCGGTTACTTTGGGTTCCGAATCGGGGCTCGGCTGAGTAAGATTCGGCTAGAGGAGTGGCGTAAGCTGTTCCAGCCGCGGGGCAAGAAGGCCGAAGAAGAGGCTGACAAAAAGGTCTTGGACAAGGAGACCGAACCAAATTTCCACCACTATAAGATTTTGGATACGAACATCTTAATCGATGGGCGGATTTACGATTTGGCCAAGACCGGGTTCTTAGAAGGAACGCTGTTGGTCCCCAACTTTGTCCTGTATGAATTGCAGTACATCGCGGATTCCAGTGACTCCATCAAACGGGTCCGGGGCCGGCGTGGATTGGATATTTTGAACAAGTTGCAAAATGAACACATCATGCCGATCGAGATGTACGAAGGCGACTTCGAAGACATCCCCGAGGTTGATAGCAAGTTGATTGCCTTGGCCAAGCAAAATGGCGGAGTCATCGTGACCAATGATTACAACTTGAACAAAGTCATTCAGTTCCAAAATGTTCAGGTCTTAAACATCAATTCCTTGGCCAACGCCTTGAAACCGCGAGTCATTCCGGGAGAAAATCTCCACGTGATGGTCGTGAAAAACGGGACGGAACGGCAACAAGGGGTGGCTTACCTCGACGACGGCACCATGGTCGTGGTCGAAGACGGTCGCTACTTCATCAACAAGCAATTGGATGTGGTCGTCACCAGTGCCATTCAAACGGATGCAGGGCGGATGATCTTCGCCAAGCCATTGCATTCGACCAAGAACATTGAAGATCAAGAAAAGAATAGTTCTAAAGGTAGCGTCTCAACTGGCAAGCATTCGAAGTCGACCCGCTAGACCACAGGAGAGTCCGGGACTGAGTGCCTAGGCTCTTTTTGTTTGGTCGGCCTAGATTCAGGGGGCTGGCCGCCTACCGTCCGCCAAATATGGGTCGTGTCGCTGTGGGCGGACGGGTCGAGTCTCAAATTGCCTCACAGCCGAAACGTGCGCCAACAGGCAACTGGTTCCGCTTAACACTGCTAGGCAAATAATCCAGAAGCAGGATTATCCGCCTAGCACCGTTAATGCTCGCCAGTTAGCCGCCTGTTGTCACACTCTTTTTCAGCGGCTGAACCCATATTTGGCGGACTCCCGGCTACTGGAGTGCCTATCAAACACAATCGACTTAGCCCTTGGTAGCAGGTGACTTGTCAACTAAGTTCCAGTCAACACAGTGTTATTGATAGATGCCAACTTATCGGAGGTAGCCAGGGGTGGCCCTATCTGGATCAGCGGTGTTGGCTGAGATTCTTTCTCAACCTACAATGTGGGGCGACTTGAGAGCCTGGCGAACTTTGCCAGGCTTTCAAGTAAACCTGAAGACCATTCTTCAGACTGGCCATGTTCCCCAGAGCAGGCGGGACCCAGGCCGACTCAGGTTCCCGGTTTCACTAATTTTAACGGGCGGAACATTGTTGCTCCCGGGCTTAACGCGTTGGGTCCACTTTCAACCGCCCTTTTGGTTAAAGGTTTTAGGTTCCAGGCAGTCCATCGCCAACTGGGTCTCTGAGCCTCTCGAACTCCGATAACGACAGACGGCCAGCCACGGCTTTGTCGCCGCCAGTAATCCACCAATTTCAGATTTTTGAGAAGGATTGGGTGCCAGTCCTTTCTTTTTCCGGCTGAGCATTGTAAAATTAAGACATTCTGTCATAATTGACTATTGATTATGAATAAAACTTTTAGAAAGAGGCGCAAACGTTTTGGCGAAAAATTCAATTCGGGTTCGGTACGCTCCGAGCCCAACCGGTCATTTACACATTGGTAATGCCCGGACAGCCATTTTTAACTATTTATTTGCCCGTCACAACAAGGGTAAGTTCATCATTCGGATCGAGGATACAGATACGAAACGGAACATTGCTGACGGTGAACGGAGCCAATTAGAAAACTTAAAGTGGCTTGGTTTGGATTGGGACGAAGGTCCTGACGTCGGTGGCGACTACGGTCCTTACCGTCAGTCTGAACGCCGTGACATTTACACCCCATTGATCCAACAACTGTTGGACGAAGGCAAAGCTTACGAATCTTACCGGACGGAAGAAGAATTACAAGCCGACCGGGAAGCCCAAAAGGCGCGTAAGGAAATGCCACACTATGAATACGAATATGCTGGGATGACGGAAGACGAAAAGGCTGCGGCCATCGCTGACGCCAAGGCCAAGGGCTTGAAGCCAGTCATTCGTTTCCGCGTCCCTAAGGATGAAATCTTTGCCTGGGATGACATGGTCAAGGGCCACGTGTCCTTCAACTCCGATACTATCGGTGGGGACTTTGTCATTGCCAAGCGCGATGGCATGCCAACCTACAACTTCGCCGTTGTCGTGGATGACCACAAGATGGCCATTAGCCACGTCTTCCGGGGTGACGACCACGTTGCCAACACGCCTAAGCAATTGATGATCTACCAAGCATTCGGCTGGGAAGCCCCTAAGTTTGGGCACATGAGCTTGATCATCAGCAAGGATACCGGGAAGAAGTTATCCAAGCGTGACGAATCCGTCTTACAATTCATCGAACAATACCGTGAATTGGGTTACCTGCCAGAAGCCATGTTCAACTTCATTCTGTTGTTGGGCTGGTCACCAGTGGGCGAAGACGAAATCTTCAACCGTAAGCAATTTATCAAGATGTACGACGAAACGCGGTTGAGTTCCTCACCAGCCACGTTTGACAGTGACAAGCTGGAATGGTTGAACAACCGTTACGTCAAGGACGCTGACGACAGTACGATCATGGACCTGGCCTTGAAGCAATTGATCAAGGCTGGCAACATTCCTGCTAACCCAGACAACCAAAAGATTGAATGGGCACGGCAATTGATCAACCTGTACAAGCGCCAAATGAGCTACATGGCGCAGATCAATGACATGGCCTCGGTCTTCTTTGAAGAACCCGACCAAGTCAGTGGTGAAGCCTTTGATGAAATCAATAACGAAACGGCACCCGTCGTTTTGAAGGAATTCGCTGCGCAAATCGAAAAGCTCGACCTCTTTGATTCTGTGGAGATCTTCCACGTCATCAAGGCCGTTCAAGCTAAGACGGGCATCAAGGGTCGGCAATTATGGATGCCGATTCGAATCGCGGTGACCCACGAAATGCACGGGCCAGAATTACCAGAATCCATTGAATTAGTGGGACGGGAGACCGCCTTACAACACATTCACCAGACCTTAGCACAGTTAGAAGGCTAACGATTTGGTAAAGAAGCCGGATGAGGGCCAATTGGCGCTTCATTCGGCTTCTTTGTTATCGCCGGAATATGCTACAATGGACCTAACTCATTTAGTCGGCGGCCGGGTGATAGGCCTAGGCTGAATTTAACTAATGATGCGAAAGGAGCTTCGGCATGCTCAGAGTTTTTAATACCATGACTCGCCAAAAAGAAACATTCGAACCCATTACTCCGGGAGTGGTCAACATGTACGTGTGTGGCCCGACCGTTTACAACTACATTCATATTGGGAACGCGCGGAGTGCCATTGCTTTTGACACCATTCGCCGGTACTTTGAATACCGCGGCTACCAGGTGAAGTACGTTTCAAATTTCACAGACGTTGATGATAAAATGATTAATGAAGCGCGTAAGGAAGGCATCACGGTGCCAGAATTAGGCGACAAGTTCATTGCTGCTTTCAAGGAAGACACGGCGGCCTTAAACATTGAGCCCGCTACGGTCAACCCGCGGGCCACGGACCATATTCCTGAAATCGTGACCTTTGTCCAGGACCTGATCGACAAGGGGTACGCCTACCCAGTCGATGGGGATGTGTACTACCGGGCCCACAAGTTTGCCCATTACGGTGAGCTGGCCCACTTGAACCTCGACGACCTGGAAGAGGGGGCCTCACAACACACCAATGACGAGGAAACGGCGCGTAAGGAAGATCCCGTTGACTTCGCGTTGTGGAAGGGCGCCAAGCCGGGCGAAATCTCCTGGCCATCTCCTTGGGGCGCTGGCCGGCCGGGCTGGCACATCGAGTGCTCGGTCATGTCCACGCACTACCTGGGCGATACCTTTGATATCCACGGCGGTGGCGAAGACCTGATCTTCCCGCACCACCAAAACGAAATCGCACAGAGTGAAGCCAAGACCGGCAAGACGTTTGTCCACTACTGGTTGCACAATGGCTTCGTCACGGTAGGTGAAGATGATGAGAAGATGAGCAAGTCGCTGGGGAACTTTGTCACGGTCCACGATATCTTGAAGACCGTCGACCCCCAGACGCTGCGCTTCTTCATGGCCACGACGCAATACCGGCGGCCGATTCAGTACACGCAACAGAACTTGGCTACGGCGGAACGCAACCTAGAACGCCTACAGACGGCCTACGACAACATGGGCTACCGGCTCAAGGATGCCGAAGACGGCAATGATCCTAAGATCGAACAGGAAACGCGGCAAATCGTGGCGGACTACATTGACGCCATGGACGATGATTTTAACGTGCAAAATGGGGTCGCCGAGGTCTTTGAACTCTCGCGGCTGGGCAACGTTTACGCGGAACGGCCAGTGGTCTTTGCTGGCACGCTGAAGTTCATGCGGCAGACACTGGCTGAGCTGCTGAGCGTCTTTGGCGTGAAGCTAACGGCGGCCGCCAAGTTAGATGATGACCGGATTCAAGGCCTCATCGACGAACGGTTAGCCGCGCGCAAGGCCCGGAACTTTGAACGCAGTGATGAAATCCGTGAACAATTAAAGAACCAAGGGATTATTTTGGAAGACACGCCCCAAGGGACGCGTTGGCGAAAGGGAAATTAATGACAACTGAAGTAGATTATCAACAACTCAATGGTGTGGCGCTGGCCTACATGGGGGATGCGGCCTATGAGGTCATCATCCGTCGGCACCTGATTGCGGCTGGCCTGGCCAAGCCCAACCATTTACAGAAGAAAGCCACCCATTACGTGTCGGCCAAGGCCCAAGCGGCGCTAATCGACCTGATGGAACAGGACAAGATCTTGAGTGAAGACGAATGGACCATGTTCAAACGCGGGCGCAACGCCAAGAGCTACACCCACGCCAAGAACACGGACGTCGTGACCTACCGCATTTCCACCGGGTTTGAAGCCTTGATGGGCTACCTGGCATTGAGCGGACAACAGGACCGGGTGGATGAACTCGGCCAGTGGTGCATTGAACAAGTAGAAGCGGGGCGGACTGAATAATGACAGAAAATCAAGCAAACACGGAAACCAGCAGCGACTTTGTGATCGGCCGGCACCCAGCCGTCGCCGCACTGCGCAGCCAACAGACCATCAACAAGGTCTTCTTGCAGAGTGGGCTGAAGGCCGAAGCCATTGACGAGATTCGGCAATTGGCGAAGAAACGGCATTTGGTCATCTCAGAGGTCCCCAAGCAAAAATTAGACCTGTTGACGGATCATCAAAACCACCAAGGCGTGGCGCTGGGGGTGGCGGCCTTTGCCTACGCCACCATCGATGACCTCTTCGCTAACGCCGACAAGGCCGGCGAAGCGCCATTCTTCTTGATCCTAGACGGCGTCGAAGATCCCCACAACCTGGGGTCCATCTTGCGGACGGCCGACGCCAGTGGCGTTCACGGGATCATTATCCCCAAGCGGCGAGCAGTCGGCTTGACCTCCGTGGTGGCAAAGACCTCCACTGGGGCCATTGAACGGGTCCCAGTGGCCCGGGTCACCAATTTGGTGAACACCGTCAAGGAACTAAAGGACCGGGGGCTGTGGGTCTTTGGGACCGACATGGCCGGAACGGATTACCGTGACTGGAACGCCAAGGGCGCCAGCGCACTGATCATCGGCAATGAAGGCAAGGGCATTTCCCGGTTACTAAAGGAAACGGTCGACGAGATGCTGACGATTCCAATGGTCGGTGAGGTCCAAAGCCTCAATGCCAGTGTTGCCGCTGGCTTGTTGATGTATCAAGGCTTTAGTTCCCGGCACCCAGTCCAGCACTGAGCACACGGCATGAGCGAGGGAGCAAGTCAATGAAAGAAGACATTTTAATTGTTGATGCCTATAACATGATTGGCAACTGGCCCAAACTTAACCGGCTCAAGCTAACGGACCGGTTACCCGAGGCCCGTGACGAGTTGCTAAACATGTTGGCCAATTATAAAAAATTACGGGATGCCAAGATCACGGTGGTCTTCGACGCGATGTACGTGCCGGGTATCTCCAAGAGTTATAAGCAATTCGACTTGGAGGTCGTCTGGACCAATCGTGACGAGACGGCGGATAGCTATATTGAAAAGCTCGCCAAGGAACGGCAAACGCGCTTCACGCAGGTGACGGTCGCTACTAGTGACCAAGCCGAGCAGTGGACCATCTTCTCGGAAGGGGCGTTGCGGATTCCGGCGGGAGAACTCCTGACGGACATCGAGCGCGCCCAAAACGAGGTGAAGCAAACGGCCCGTGAGTTTGCGGACCGCGGCATCGTACGCAAGTCACCGTGGAACGATCAGCAGCTTTACAAGCTGGAAAAGTTGCGTGACCAGATGATGGCGCAACCGGAGAAGACACCGAAACGGTCCAAGCAAAAGAAAGCGAAACACTAAGTCGCGCATAGTCGCGGCTTTTTTTCGTGGGCAACATGCGTCATCCAGTTGCCTGCGGCTGCCAGGGCTCTGCCTGCTGTGAGGAACCCTTGGCAGCCGTAGGCACTGGTCTTCGCTATCTAGCGAGCTACTTATGAAAAAATAAATTGCCCATTAAACGAGCGTTCGCTATGGCATGACGCGGGCCTCCCGTAGACTGAAAAGACTACGTTAAGGGAGGCGTTACCCGTGTTTGATTTGTCCGATGATGACCTGATTGATTTGCTCCGCCAAGACCTTGATTCGCCCGCGCTCCTCATTTTGTTTGAGCGGTACCATCCCGTGCTCCAACGCATCCAGAAGCAGTATTTTATCCCCGGCTTTGAACAGGCCGATTGGGACCAGGAAGCCTTGCTCATCTTGTGTAGCACGGTCCAACGCTATCAGAGCGGCTTGTCGCGGAGCTTCGGGGCGTTTTACCGACTGCGGTTACGCCACCGGGTCTTTGACTTGATCCGGCAAAGTCAGGCGTTGAAGCGGCAGTTACTGCGCCAGTCGCTGTCCTTGGAGGCTGAGGCGGAATATTTTGCAGACACGCTACCGGACCAGCGGTGGATCTTGCGGGAACAATTAGAGGCCAAGGAAGCCGTGTACCAGGTCTTGCCCCGATTGTCGGCCGTTGAGCACAACGTTTTCCATGGCTTGTTAACGGGGCAATCACTTCGAACCATCGGCCAGGAACATAATTTGACCGTGTCCCAAGTTCAGGCGGCGCTGCACCGCAGCCAGGCGAAGTTGCACGAACTGCTCGCGGAATGATTGACGGCGAGGGCAAACGATGGTAAGCTACTACAGTATGAGTGACGCTAGGTTTTAATAAAAGGTGGTGGCAAGATGGCTCAACGGAAAATTGCCCTGGCTTGTTCAGTTTGCGGGTCGCGGAATTACACCATCACCGCGAGTGCGACCCGCACGAAGCGACTAGAGGTTATGAAATTTTGTAAATACTGTGGTAAACACACATTACACCGTGAAACCCGTTAATTTGACGTTCATGACAAACACTAATTTTAGGGAGGCAACACCATGCGTTTAATCCGTTTCTTCAAATCGGTCGGAGCCGAAATGAAACAAGTTTCTTGGCCCGGCGTTAAGCAGACCCGGCACGATACCGGCACTGTGATTGGCATCTCGGTTCTGTTCGCAATCTTCTTTGCGGTCGTCGACTGGGTCGTTCAATATGGCTTAAAGTTCCTCTCCTAGTGGAATTGTCGGTAGTCAAATCACGTAAAATATGCTATATTAGTTGGTAACAGGAAACTTCGTGTACACGGAGTTTTTTTATTTTGCTCGAAAAGTCAATGATATTAAAAGGAGTGCACCAAACATGGTTGAGTCAGCTGAAAAGCAATGGTACGTTCTTCACACCTATGCGGGTTACGAGAACAAGGTTATGGCAAACTTGGAATCCCGGGCCGAATCAATGGGGATGCAAGACAACATCTTCCGCGTGGTTGTTCCGGAAGAAGAGGAACACGAAGTTAAGAACGGTAAGGACAAGGTCACCATGGAAAAGACCTTCCCCGGCTACGTTTTAGTGGAAATGGTCATGAGTGACCAAGCTTGGTACATCGTGCGGAACACGCCTGGTGTAACTGGGTTCTTAGGGTCTCATGGGCAAGGGAGTAAGCCAACGCCACTGTTACCTGACGAAGTTGAACGGATCTTGCGTCGTGTCGGTATTTCTGCACGGCACGCCGATCTGGACGTCGCTCCTGGCGATTCCGTGACGATTGTGGACGGTGCCTTCAGCGGTTTGGTTGGTAAGATTACCGAAGTCGACAACGAAAAGATGAAGTTGAAGGTCAACATCGATATGTTCGGTCGTGAAACCAGTACTGAACTGAACTTCGACCAAGTCGACCCGATTCTGAAGTAGGACTGGCCCCACAGTTTTCGCATAGTTTTCAGAAAAGAACTTGTTGCGGTTAGTAAAGTGTGGTATGATTCTCAGGTATGCGTGACGCATATGCACAAAGTGGGAGGGGCAAACTAACAGCCCCACTTACCACACACGGACTCAAGGAGGTATTGTCTCGTGGCTAAAAAAGTAGCTAATGTCGTTAAATTACAAATTCCTGCGGGTAAAGCAACCCCAGCTCCCCCAGTTGGACCAGCTTTAGGTCAAGCAGGTATCAACATCATGGGCTTCACTAAGGAATTCAACGCTCGTACCGCTGACCAAGCTGGTATGATCATTCCTGTTGTGATCAGTGTCTATGAAGATCGTTCCTTTGATTTCATCACCAAGACCCCTCCAGCAGCAACTCTGTTGAAGAAGGCTGCTGGTGTTGAAAGTGGTTCCGGCGAACCTAACACGAAGAAGGTTGCTACTGTAACCAAAGATCAAGTTAAGCAAATCGCTGAAACTAAAATGCAAGATCTAAACGCAGCTGATGTTGAAGCAGCTATGCGCATGATTGAAGGTACTGCCCGGAGCATGGGCTTCACGGTCGAAGGTTAAGCTCAGTTTTCGGATAGTCGGACACTTCACGAAAATGAAATGTGTCAAGTGGGAGGTTTATCCGTTACAACCACATTTGCAAGGAGGAATACACAAAAATGGCTCACAAACGAGGTAAAAAGTATCAAGACGCTGCCAAAATGGTCGAGGCTGACAAGGTCTACACTATGGGCGACGCTGTTGATTTAGTTAAGAAGATGGATTTCGCTAAGTTCGATGCAACTGTTGAAGTTGCTTTCAAGCTTAACGTTGATACGAAGCAAGCGGACCAACAACTCCGTGGCGCATTAGTATTGCCAAATGGTACCGGTAAGGAAACCACGGTAATCGTATTCGCTAAGGGTGATCAAGCTAAGGCTGCACAAGCTGCCGGTGCTGACGTTGTTGGCGACCAAGACTTAGTTGAACGTATCCAAGACGGCTGGTTAGACTTTGACGTTGCCATTGCAACGCCAGACATGATGGCCCAAGTTGGTCGTTTAGGTCGGGTCTTAGGTCCTAAGGGCTTAATGCCTAACCCTAAGACGGGTACGGTTACGATGAACGTCGAAAAGGCCGTTTCCGATGCTAAGAATGGTCAAGTTACCTACCGGACTGACCGTGACGGTAACGTCGCTGTTCCTTTTGGTAAGGTTTCCTTTGATGCTGACAAGCTTGCCGGCAACTTGAAGACCATTGCTGAAACGATCGTACGTATTCGCCCAGCCGCTGTGCGTGGGACTTACGTACAACACGTTTCAATTTCTTCAACGTTCGGCCCTAGTGTCGACGTTGACTTGGCTTCTTTATTAGCCTAAGTTAATTCGAAATGAAAAAATCCCTAACAATGCATTGACAGCAATGTCGAAGTATTGTATGCTATTGAAGTTGTATTTAATAGATCTACCTAAGACTCAGGTGGCCTAATGGTCTTAATTTCCTGCCGAGGCAGAAGTTTACTTAAACTTTTGACTCCTTATGTCTTGGTGGCATAGGGATTTTTTTATCCCACCAAACTACTCCGGGAGGTGAACAATTTGAGTGAACAAGCTATTGCAATTAAAGCTAAAAAGGTTGATGAGGTTGTTGAGAAGTTCAACAACGCCACCAGTGCTATCGTCGTTGACTACCGTGGCCTGACTGTTGAACAAGTTACTGACTTACGGAAGCAATTGCGTGATGCTGGCGTTCAACTGAACGTCATCAAGAACAAGGTTTTGGTACGTGCTGCAGAAAAGGCTGGCTACGAAGGCTTAAACGAACTCTTCGCTGGTCCTACTGCCGTTGCTTTCTCTGACGAGGACCCAATCGCACCTGCTAAGGTCTTGAAGAACTTTGCTGACAATGTTGATGCCCTTGAAATCAAGGGTGGTTACATCGAAGACAAGATCATGTCTATCGACGAAATCAACACTTACGCTACCTTGCCTAGTCGTGAAGACCTGCTCTCTATGCTGGCTAATGTCTTACAAGCACCAGTACGGAACGTGGCTTACGCCGTTAAGGCAATTGCTGAAAAGGGTGACGAAGGCGACGCAGCCTAAGTTACTGTTTCAGATTTGAACTAAAAACTAAAACCCAATTATTGGAGGAAAATAACATGGCTTTTGATAAAGATGCTATCATCGCTTCTCTTAAAGAAGCATCCATTACTGACCTTAACGACTTAGTTAAGGGTATCGAAGACGAATTCGGCGTATCCGCTGCTGCCCCAGTTGTTGCAGCCGGTGCTGCTGGTGGCGACGCTGCTGCCAAGGATTCATTCGACGTTGAATTAACTGAATCTGGTGACGCCAAGGTTAAGGCCATCAAGGCTGTCCGTGAAATCACTGGTTTAGGTTTGAAGGACGCTAAGGGTCTTGTTGACAACGTACCATCTGTCATCAAGGAAGGCGTTTCTGAAGACGAAGCTAACGACATCAAGGAAAAGCTTGAAGCCGTTGGTGGTGTGGTTACGCTTAAGTAGTCACCTTCACTTACAAAAAATGAGCCGCTGCCTTCGGGTGGCGGTTTTTTTGTGGCTTGATTTGGATCGTGGCGGCTAAACGTAGCGGTTGTTTAACTAAAGGTTGCAAGTACAAAAACACCTGATAATACTCAGCTGACCAGGATTGTGAACATGAAATTAGTCCACACCGCCATCTGCGGCTGTCAGAGATTCCGGTAGCTATGGGGAACGCCGGCGGCCTATGGAGCGGTCCGCCGACTCGGTTTGAAGCTTGACAAATACCGTCAATCTCCAAACGCGTCCCACGCAGTAAGCTGAGGAAAAGCGCTCAGCTAACACCGTTGTCACAGCAACCTACACTTCTGACTGCCTCCGATTACATCAGTGATTACCTGCAAAATTTGCAGGAAAATCACTGAACTGGCAACGTTCATCCACACTAGTGGGTAACTTGTCACGTAGCCGAGAGTGAGCTAAATTTGGACTCAGCCGTGGGAGTTTTCAAGTGATTTTCTTGGAAACTGGCGTCTTCGAGACGTGATTTTCGGCTCGAAGCGAGGTTGAAGACCGCCTTTTGGCTTCGACCGGTCCTTCCCACAGCGTCACGGTCCAAATTTGGCGAACGGTAAGGCGACCAGCACCGATCACATGACATTCAAAGACTAATTTTGTCCCTGTAAACCCTGGTGTCACCATAAAGCTAGCTGATTTCAATCTTGCAACCTTTAGTTGTTTAATTTTAACTTGTGATTAAGTCTCCCCAATAGCTTTTCACCAATAAAATGATTAAGCTGAAAGGTAAGTAAGATGAACGGAGTGAAAATATGGCCGGAACAATTTTAATTGTGGAAGACGACGAAGCGTTGCTTGCCTCATTGACAACAGAATTACAGTTTGAGGATTATACCGTCTTGAATGCGATGGATGGCAAAACGGCATTGGCCGTCTATGAATCTAATCGTGGCAATTTGGATTTGATCATTTTGGATTGGATGCTGCCTGAGTTGGATGGGCTGGGGGTCCTGCGGCGCATTCGGAAGCATGATGATTTACCCGTGATTATGATGACTGCCCGCGATTACGTCGGTGACAAGGTAGCCGGCTTGGACACCGGGGCGGATGACTACATTACCAAACCGTTTGAAATCGAAGAGTTGTTGGCGCGGATTCGGGTTATTCTACGACATCAACATCATCGAGCCAGCGCCAACAGTCAGCTTCACGTGGCGGATGTCACGTTGGATATGCGTGCCCGTCAGGTACGACGCAATGACCGGCTGGTGCAGCTGACACAACGAGAGTATGAACTCCTGCTATGTTTGATGAAGAATGCTGGTCAAACCATGACCCGTGACGAGCTACTTGATGCAGTTTGGGGCGTGGATTTTGAAGGCCAACCCAACGTGGTCGACGTTTACGTCCGTTATTTACGGCATAAGTTAAGGGACGAACAGAGCCAGCCGCTGATTCACACGGTCCGTGGTGTCGGGTACGTGTTGTCGGCAGACTATCAGGGGTGAGCGGAATGGCGAAAAATAAACGTGCCTTGTCGACCGCCCAGGAGATTCAGCACCGCTTCGTGTGGATGCTGGTACTGCTGACCCTGGTGATGGGTGGTGCCGTGGTTCTCACGGTCGGCTATCAATTGGTCAAGCAGAGTGAGCAATCGTCAGTAGAACTGATGGCGAGTCTTAACCGTTCAATCATCGATGATAAGCCAGATTGGAATCGCTGGCGGAAGAGTAGTTCGATCAATACGAAAAATACCATGGTGCGTGTCTATAACAGCAAGATTGGTGAAGCCCCGGCGACCTTTTACTCACCGAATACGCAAAAGTTTTTAAAGGCCAAACATTATCAAATGCCAATCTTTTCGGCCGTTGCTTATACACCCGGATATGGGTTTACCTACTATCGTGCGGGTGTTCGCTTAGGCATTCACTCGCAGATCTGGTTGAGTCTGCGGCCAATCACCACAGTCTTGTTGTCGGTCGTGTTGGTGGTCCTACTCATTATGTTGGTGACGATAGGTGTCGGGTGGGGTTATATTCGGTTTACGGCCAGACAAATCACCCAGCCGTTGTCCAGCCTGAATGTGGCGGCGCAAGAGCAATCACACGTCCGCACGACCAAAGCAACTTTGCCGGTGCCTAATCAGCCCAGTGAGGTCACCCAGCTGGCGAACAGCATCAATGAACTCTTGACGACCATCAATCAGCACGCTAGTCAGGAACGTGAATTCATTTCTAACGCTGCACATGAACTGCGAACACCGATTGCGGCGATTCGGGGTCACGTCCGTCTGATTGAACGACGCGGTCAAGAGCATCCCGAGATTGTGCCGCGGTCAGTTCAATTTATTGACGATGAATCGCAGCGAATGCAAAAATTGGTCAATAGCTTGCTGACACTTTCTCGGGCGGACAGGGGAACCCTGACGTTGGCTTATTTTGACTTAGCGGAGACCATCAATGAAACGGTTGAAGAAGAACAAACCGTCCTCAGTCAACCCATTCGTGTCACTGGGGAGACAACGGCCATCATTTACGGCAACGCAGAAAGCATGCATCAGATACTGGTCGCTTTACTCGATAACGCCGGTAAATATTCGGCCGCGGATCAACCCATTACCCTGTCACTGATCCAGACGGCCCAGCACGTGCAACTCGCAGTTCAGGATTTGGGCTTGGGCATTGCTGATGGAGATAAGGCCCATGTTTTTGAGCGGTTTTATCGGGTCGATTCGGCCCGCACTCGGCAAATCGGCGGCACGGGTCTGGGGTTGGCCATCGTTGCCCAATTAGTGGGATTAAACCACGCGACGATTCGTGTGAGCGACAATCTGCCCCGGGGGTCCCAGTTTATCTTGAAATTCCCAGTAGCTGAGAATTCTGATAAACTCTCAGATTAATCTCTTTTTCTAACTGTTTTAGCAAATCGTGTACTTAACTATCATGGAGATAGTCAAAAATCCATGTGTGTTAGGTACTTTTTTTGTGGGTGAGGAGGGTGTGTCATGCAAGTTATTTCCATCGTTGTCCCGTGTTACAACGAGCAAGAGAGTTTGCCATTATTTTATAAACGCGTTGAACAAATTTTAACTGATTTTAACCACCATCGGGAACAATTTCAATGGGAATATTGGTTCGTAAATGACGGATCAAGTGATGAAACGTTACAGCAACTGCAGTATTTGCACGCCGCTAATCCAGACGGCGTGCATTACGTTGATTTTTCCCGTAATTTCGGTAAGGAAGCGGCGTTACTAGCCGGACTGAAGGCGGCACAGGGAGATTTTGTCGCAGTGATGGATGCGGATCTGCAGGACCCACCAGAGTTGTTGCCCACCATGATTCAGATGCTGATGGAAACGGACTATGACGTGGTCGCAACGAAGCGGTCAGACCGTCAAGGCGAACCCTGGTTGCGTTCCAAATTATCCGCGGCATTTTACCACGTCATCAACTGGATCTCACAGGTAAAGATTGTTCCGGGTGCACGTGATTACCGGTTAATGCGGCGCTCCGTGGTGACGGCTATCGTTGATTTGCCGGAGTCAAACCGCTTTTCCAAGGGACTCTTTAGTTGGGTCGGCTTTAAGACCAAGTACCTCACCTTTTCCCACCAGGATCGGGTTGCTGGTGAAACGCACTGGTCGATGCGTCAGTTACTAGATTACTCGTTAGACGGCATCGTGGACTTTTCTGAAGTTCCGCTGGCGATTGCCTCCTGGCTGGGCGGTTTATCGTTTGTTACCGCAATTCTGGGAATGATCTGGATTGTGATTCGTGCACTGTTATTTGGGAATGCAACTGCCGGGTGGCCGTCATTGGTCGCCATCGTTCTCATGCTAGGTGGCCTGCAGCTACTGTGCCTGGGTATTTTAGGAAAGTATATTGGGCGGATCTACTTAGAGACGAAACACCGGCCACAATATTTGATCAAGGACAAGCGGTAGGAGGCTATCATGACATTAACACAACGTAATCAGCAATTGGCTTTGGGATTCTTTGGCCTATTTGGTATTTTAGCAATTTTGATTAAGATGCAATTTGAGCCCCTGATCAGTCTGGATCATCAGTGGCTGACGGCTTTCAGTGGCAGTAGTTTGGGACAACACATCCGGGTCTGGGAATGGTTGACATTGCTGGGCAGTCCCTTGGTTACCGGTGGCCTTGCCGTGGTTCTGGCCCTATTTCTCTGGCGAATTCGTCAAGTTGGCTGGTCAGTCGCGACTTTGGTAGGCATTATCGGTGGGGACGGCCTACTACTCGCTTTGAAGGATTTGGTAGGGCGGGTACGACCATTACAGCCCGTTGTGGCCGATAGTGGCTTCAGCTTTCCCAGCGGCCATGTCTTTAGCACGGCATTGGTGGCTGGCATTGTGATTACGTTACTGTATCAGTTTTTAAAGGGCAATGCCGTGTTTTGGAGTGTGACGGCCGTCATTGTCATGGGGGTCATTGCCATCATGCTGGCTCGATTGGGGTTACGCAATCATTTTCCAAGTGATGTCTTGGGGAGCGTCCTACTGGCCAGTGGCTGGTGGTTACAAGTCGTAAGCGTCTATGAACGGGTCGTTCAGCGGTGGCGAAAGATTCAGGCCCAAGAGTAGGGGGAAGCAATGTTGGTAAAGAAAAAGTTTTGGCAAAATGTGGGGCTCGCCTGGCTGATTGCCTTAATCATCGTCATAGGAGTCTTTGGTTATTGGCGGGTGAGTCCGTTTGGCAATCATAACCTGTTGATCAGTGACATGGGAACGCAGTACATTCCCTTGCTGACGGCACTGCAACATGCGCTGAAATATCAGGTCTTTCATCTCTATTCGTTCTCGCAGTCACTGGGGAGTGTCGTGGTCCCCACGGTTGCCTATTATTTACTCAGTCCATTTAACCTGATTGTCATTTTCTTCAGTGCGGCACAGGTACCGGTAGCGGCCAGCATCATTGTCATGGCAAAGATTGCCACGATTGCGGCAACCATGACTTGGTACCTCCAACGGCATTTTCGGACCACCCAACGATTAACCGTGGTATTTGCCTTAGCCTTTAGTTTCTGTGGGTTTGTGGCACTGAACTACTTTGACTTCATGTGGTTAGATTCCTTAATTATTTTGCCACTGGTTGCGGCCGGCATCGATCGGTTGGTCATTGACCATCGGCCGGGGATGTTCTTCGGCTGGTTGTTGGCCAGCATTGTGACGAATTATTATTTGGGATACATGACCTGCTTGTTTGCAGTCGGCTATTTTAGTTACGTATTGTTTAACTGGACATACGAGCATCACGCGATGGCAAGTGAATGGCGCGGTCGATTAGGCCAGTTTGCACTCACCTCCGTACTGAGTGGGCTAAGTGCGGCAGTGGTTTTGTTGCCAACGGCCTTGGGCATGTTACAGACGGCTAAAACGACTAGTAACGCGCTGAATTTACGTTTTTTGCCAGAATTTGGGCTGGAATTTTTTGCGCAATTTGGGGTGGGAGCGACGAACTACACGCAGCGCCTGGGCCATGCACCAACCGTATTTGTATCGAGTGCAATCGTCTTATTAACACTGAGCTACTTTGTGCATCCACATTTTTCTCGGCGGCAGAAATGGTCAGCGGGGATATTCTTAGGGTTCCTATTCCTGGCGATGTGGATTCGCACGTTTAATACGATTTGGCATATGCTTCAGGCACCAGCGGGATTTCCGTTTCGTAACGTATTTTTCTTGAGCTTTGTCATGGTCGTGCTGGCCTTTGCGGTTTGGCAAGCTGAGCCGCGGCGGATTAACCGTTATTGGCAATGGGGACTCCCGACGATTCAAGTTGTTAGTATGGTCGTTGGGGTGCAATTCATTCCATTCATGGTGAGACTCATGAAGGGACGGTCAGTTAAACTCGAAAAGTACTATGCCAGTATCGGCCAAGCGCATTGGCCAAGCATTGGCATCGCGGCAATCTACATGGTTTTGACCGGAGCCGTTATTTTTGGGACCCAACGTTACTGGCGAAAATGGCTGGTTGGGTTGCTAGTGCTAACCGAAGTGGGGGGCAATTTTATTTTAGCGATGCGGTCCACCCCCTTTGGCAACCAAACGGCTTACGCGACGGCCTACCGGCAAGAGAATCAGCAGATGGCGCAGGTTAACGATCCTGATGGGCAACTTTATCGCGTTCAAAATGATAATACGTTAATCAATCGGGCCTACGCGGAACACTACAACAACTACAATGATAGTCTACTCTTTAACTTTCACGGGGTGACGGCTTACAATTCGACGTTGAACGAGCAGACGCGGACGACCTTGCAAAAGCTAGGGTTGTACAGTGACAACGTTCGGCGGATTGGGGCACTGGGACTGACACCACTGAGTGAACTACTGTTGGGCGTAAAAGATTCTGTTCACCTGACCAGTTCCGGGGCGATTACCACGCCAGCTAAGAGTTATAACGGTATGGGCTTTGCGGTCGCTTCAGCGCTGAGTCAAGTGCAATTGGGAACAAATGCGCTGCGAAATCAGGAGAGTATCATGCAGGCTTTGCGGCCACAAGCACAGCCCTACTTCGCGCAAACTAAGTTGTTAAAGGATACAGTCAAACGGGTCAACAGCGTGCATGGGGTGCCAACGACCTATGCCTATCATCACATCATGACGTTACGTGCGACGGCAACTGGACCAGCCTATCTGTGGTCTGTCGGCGGCGGTACCAAGTATACGACGATGGTGGTGAATGGCACTAAAATTAAGCCCAGCATGAATGCCAATGGCCGGGCGACACTGATTAATTTGGGCGACTTTAAGAAAGGGCAGACCATCACCTGTCATTTTGCGGCGACCTATCCTGTGGCCCTGTACAAGACGCAAGTCATGGTTCTGCGCCAGGCCGCTTTTAATCAGTTATTGGCTGATCTGCGGCAACAAAAGCTCACCATCCACACGGTTCCTAGTCATTTTCAAACGAAGTTGACGGGCCAAGTTAAAGGTTCGCAACAAAAATCCGAGTTGTTCCTGAGCATTCCCTACGATACGGGGTGGCAAGCCACGGTCAATGGCAAACGGGTCCAACCTCACCGATTGCTAAATGGGTTAATGGGACTCCCAATCCAAGCTGGGAATAACCAAGTGACCCTAACCTACCGGGTGCCAGGTGGACGCTTAGGCCTCGGTGTCAGTGCGATGAGCCTGATTGGCTTTGGTCTCGTCGATGGGATGCGGACGCGACAACATTCACGACAAAAGAAGCATGCGAAAAAATCTTAAAACAGAAAAGGAGGCGCGTAAATGGGATATCTAGTCGATTTCGTGTTACACATTGATAGTCATTTAGTCAACATCGTCAATACGTTTGGCGGTTCCACCTATCTCATCTTATTTGCCATCATCTTTGTGGAGACCGGGGCAGTGATTTTGCCCTTTCTCCCCGGTGACTCGTTGCTTTTCGCGGCTGCGGCGTTGGCTGCGAACCCAGCGTACGGTTTACACATCTGGGTATTCGTGCCTGTTTTTCTGATGGCAGCCATCGCTGGAGACTCTTTGAATTTTTACTTGGGACGACGGGCAGGTGTCCTACTTGGCAAACGGTCCTGGTTTAGTCGGTTGATCAATCAGGAACGCTTGGCACAATCGACGGCCTTCTTCAAGAAGCATGGGCCCATCGCTATCTTCTTGGGGCGGTTCCTGCCAATCATCCGTACCTTCGTCCCGTTTGTTGCTGCGGGTTCGCAGTTTGCCTATCGGCGGTTCCTCAAGTACAATGTGGGCGCGGCAGTTGCTTGGGTGACACTCTGTTGTGGGGGCGGCTATTTCTTCGGGAATATTGCTTTTGTGAAGGCCCACTTTTCTGCAGTCGTGCTGGGAATCATTGTGGTGTCCTTGATACCGGCCCTCGTAGGATGGATGCGGACGTGGCGCCGCTCGTAACGAAAAGAACGGGCCCACGTCTATATAATTTTTAGTTGCTGTGTATCATTTCAAATCTATCAAGTGGTTTTTCGGCGCTTGGCAGATTTTTTGGGATGATGGGTTCGAATCTATTGCGGCAGACAATTGACCACCAACAAGCCAATCTACTTACTTTTAGTTATCAAATGATTAATTAGTTTTTATTGTAATCAGTTAACCTGCGTGATATAGTTAGCCTTGTCAATCAAAACAGGAGGCCATGAACATGACAGTAAAAATTGGTGTAATTTTAGGCACGACGCGGACACATTCATTAGGGAAGCGGCTCTTCCAGTATCTACAACGGGCCCTGCCGACGACCGGCGTCACGTACACGTGGATCGCCCTACAAGACTATCCGCTGCCGTTGTATGACCACGCGGAGACACCGTTGTCAGAACCCATTCAGCAGTTGGCCGCACCGGAGAAACGGTGGTTGGACGTGCTGGCGGAACAAGATGGCTACATCATCTTGAGTCCCGAGTATGACCACGCCATTCCCGGCAGTCTAAAAAATGCGCTGGACTTTGTGGGCCCCGAAGTGGCGGCCAAGCCCGTCCAGATTGTGACCTACTCCAAGTACAGTGACGGCGGGATGCTGGCGGCGGCCTCCTTTGTGGGAATCTTGCAAATGCTTAAAATGCTGGTCTTGCCGACGCCAGTCCTGTTGTGGAATGCTGAACCCAACTTTACGGCGGCCGGCGATCTGGTCCCGGATGCGGCCAACAGCGACCATTTCGCCCAGCGCTTAGCCGAGGCCGCCAATGAGTTACGGCATTACGCGCAGCTCACTAAGGACCACCCGTACCGGCGTGTGGC
Organism: Levilactobacillus yiduensis; assembly: GCF_024718525.1. NCBI lineage: Bacteria > Bacillati > Bacillota > Bacilli > Lactobacillales > Lactobacillaceae > Levilactobacillus > Levilactobacillus yiduensis. The sequence continues at coordinate 152,554 of NZ_JAMXAZ010000003.1, read as the reverse complement.
CGACTAGGTCGTAATGATTTACCCCGTTAAAAATTAGTCGAAGCTTTAAAATTCGCGTAAGGCCACCTAAAGTTGTAGGCGGCTTTACGCCTTTTTGGTATGCTGATAGGTGAGAGAGCTGTAAAGTAGACAAATTAACCGCGTCGTTGAACGGGGTTAAGATTGTTCTTTACCAAGCAGCTTGCGATAATGAAGAACTACGGGGAGGGGTCAATCATTATGGGGAAAAGAGTATGGGGGCGTATACAGAAACACTTAACGCTAATCAAAGGCATTTTTATCTTTTCAATTTTAATTTTTGTGATTCAAATGATTGGGCGCATCGCCCACGAGGTCAGCGGCGAGCAGCTTCAAGCCGAACTGGCCTCACTGGATACGGGGACGTTTATCTTACTGCTGGCTTGCGGGTTCGTGGCCGTCTTGCCGATGCTAATCTATGATTTTTCTATCGTGCAATTCCTACCGGGTAAATTCTCGCGCGGATACATCATTCGTAGTGGGTGGACGACCAATACCTTTACCAACCTGGCCGGAATGGGCGGCCTGTTGGGAGCCAGTCTCCGGGCCAATTTTTACGCGAAAGCGGCTACTAAAAAGCAGGTGGTTTACGCCATTTCGAAGATTGCGCTGTTTTTGCTGGCGGGGTTATCCCTATCCTGTTGGGTGGCGCTGGTCTTCTTGTTTGGCTTCGATATCGGGGCGCCTTTCCGCGGCTACTGGTTTTGGTTGTTAGGCGGCGGGTTATACTTCCCGGTCGTCTTTATCTTCACCCGTATTAGCGACAGTGAATTTTTCCGCGACCTCACGTGGCGGCGAGAAGGCATCCTGATTCTCGGTTCTAGCTTGGAGTGGGGGAGTTGTGCCCTGTTTTTCCTCCTGATCGGGTGGGCGTTACGGTTACCGATTCCGTTAGCGGCGGTCTTTCCAATGTTTGTGGTGGCGTCTGTAGCCGGCGTCGTCTCGATGATTCCCGGTGGCTTGGGGTCCTTTGACGTCTTCATGATCATTGGGCTGGGCTTTTTGGGGGTCAGTCGGGCAGACGCCACGGGCTGGCTGCTGCTGTACCGGCTGTTTTATTACCTCTTGCCGTTTGGCGTGGGGGTGGGCTTCTTCATTCACGACGTTGGTCGGCGGGTGAACGGTTTCTTAAATGGCCTGCCGGTGGCCACGCTACGGCGGGCGGCGCATTTATTCGTGACCATCTTTATGTACTTCTCCGGCGTGATGATGCTGCTATTCGCCACGATTCCGGACGTGGTCTTGTCCAACCGGTTCTACTTGCGGTTGGTGCCCTACATGTTTTACTTCCTGAGCCAAATCACCAATATCGTGATGGCCTTTCTTCTGATTGGCCTCGCACGGGGAGTGGGCGCACGGGTGAAACGCGCGTACTGGCCGACGCTGGTGGTTCTGGTCGTGGCGATTGGCGTGACGCTGTGGCGGGAGAACTTTCCCGTCAGTCTGGCCATCTTGTTAGGCCTGGTCTTGGCTTGCCTGCTGTTTGCGCGGCCGGAACTCTACCGGACCGGCTTTCACTATTCGTGGGGCGGGTTGTTGGTGGATGGTCTGATTTACGTGGGCACCTTCGTGTTGTACACCATTCTGGGAATTTCCAGTTTTCAGGGGGGCCATCACCGGCCATTTCTCCCGCACGCCTGGCTTCTGCCATCGACGCAGGTCTGGTTGACCGGGCTGGGGAGTCTGTTGGCCGCGCTGTTGATTTTGATCGGCATTTACCGGTACTTGTCCGCACATCAGCCTAAATGGCTCCACGCCCCTTATGACGCCCCCAGAATGCGGGCCATTATCGCACAGTTTGGCGGCAACGAGGTCAGTCATTTGGCCTTCTTACGGGATAAACGGGCGTACTTCTATCAAGCCGACGGGGCCGACCAGCTATTCTTGTTGTTCCGGCAAAAGGCCGACAAACTGTTGGTCATGGGCGAACCCATCGGCAATCAAGACTATCTGACCCCGGCGTTACAAGCCTTCATGCACGACGCTAACCAGGCTGGCTTGCGGCCCGTTTTCTATGAGATCAGTGAATCGCTGACGTTGCGGCTCCACGAAATGGGCTTTGATTTCATCAAGGTGGGGGAGGAAGGTCACGTCGATCTAGCGACCTTCAGCCTCGCCGGCAAGGCCCATCGCGGAGAGCGAGCGTTGATCAATAAGTTTAAACGCGAGGGGTACCAGTTCGACCTGCTCCAGCCACCCTTGAGTGACGCGCAATTTCACGCGCTCAAGGAGATTTCGGATTCGTGGCTTCATGACGAAACGGAAAAGGGCTTTTCCATGGGCTTCTTCGACCGGGATTACCTGAATGAGGCCCCGGTGGCGGTCATGAAGAATGCGGCTGGTGAACTGGTGGCCTTTGCCAATCTGATGCCAACGGGGGATCACCGCATGACGTCCATCGACCTGATGCGGGCCAGTCGCGACGCCCCGTCTGGCATCATGGACGGCCTGTTCGTTTACCTGTTCGAGACTTGCCGCGAAACGGGCTATCTGAGCTTTAACCTGGGGATGGCACCCTTGGCAAACGTCGGGGTCTCCGAGTTCAGTTTCATTGAGGAGCGGGCAGCCCATCTGATCTACCAGTATGGCTCGAATTTTTACAGTTTCCAAGGCTTGCGGGCGTATAAGGAAAAGTACGTCACCAGCTGGGAACCCAAGTATCTGGCGTACCGACGCCGACAATCACTGATCTTCAGCATGTTACAGCTGATGTCAGTCATCAATCAATGGTCGCCGGTAGGGATGCACGTGGCACCCAAGTGGTTCGGCCACTGGGTCACGGACGAGGTACGCTGGCAAAATCATGATTAGCGAAATAGCGCATCGGCTAACAGCAATTGTTGGTCGATGCGCTATTTGCTTAGTTATTTACAGCTACCTAGTCCGAGCTGGCCGCCTACCGTCCGCCAAATATGGGTCGGAACGCTAGCGAAACCAGAATGCCTCCGTCAGCCAGCAGTTCCGCCTGCTATGGGGAACGCCTCCAGCCTGGGGAGCGGTCTTCCGGCTCGCTTGAAAGCCTGGCACAGCCCGCCAGTCTCTCAAGTCGTCCCACCCAGTAACCTGGCTAAAAACGCCAGCTAACTGGGTCGACACAGCTGGCTACACTACTGGCTGACTCCGGCGGATTGGTGCTTGTCAGTGACACTGCAATTGGGCCAGACTTGATTGTCTTCAGCTGTTGTTACGGTCCAACTGATTGCTGGTAGACCATCCCTGTAGCCGGGAGTTCGCCAAATATGAGCTCAGCCGTGGGAGTTACCTTGCCAGCGGTCTGGGCTGGTTAGGTGACTGGCGTCTTTGAGACGTGAACTTTCGGCTCAAAGGCGAGGCGTCGAGACCGCACTTTGGCTCGACCCGTCCGCCCACAGCAATCCGACCCATATTTGGCGGACGGCAGGCGGTCAGTTTGTGCGCTAGGATTGCAAATAACCAGTCCTAGCGCACAAGGATTCTAGCGGATATCTAATTGGTGTACTTGAATGGCAGCTGGTGGTGGAAGTTGGCGAAGCCGCTAAAGATCTCGTCGATAGTGGCGGCGTCGATGAACAGGTTCATATTTTCCTGCGGTGCAAAGCCCGCGTCACAGCTGTTTTGCATCATCGTCACGAGGGGATCGTAATAGTGGTCGATGTTAAAGAGTGCGATTGGTTTCTGGTGGACATTAATTTGGCTCCAAGAGAGCATGGTCGTGAACTCTTCGAAGGTCCCAAAGCCCCCGGGGAGCACGATAAAGGCGTCGGACTGGCGGAGCATTTCGTCCTTGCGTTCATCCATGGTACTGGTCTCCAGCAAAGTGGTGATGTCGGTCTTGGCCAGGCCGAGTTCGCTGAGAAAGGTGGGAATGATCCCAATCACTTTACCACCGGCAGCCATGGTCGCGCTGGCAACAGCTCCCATCAAGCCTTCCTTGCCACCACCGTAGACCAGTGGATGATTGTTTTCGGCTAAGTATTTTCCTAGTGCATTGGTTTGCGCGAGAAATTGTGGATCATAGCCGTGGTTGGACCCACAGAAGACACAGACATTTTTAATCGTTGGCATATCAAGACCCCCAAAGTTTTTTGTTTAAAATTAGTATACCGCAAAATAACAACGTGACGATTTGGTTCTGATCCTTAGTTAGGTATTTCGCTTAACCGGGTGGTAGGCATGGTGGTGTGATTGCTAACTGAGTATGCTGAAGAGCATGGAGAAAGGATGACACACATGAAGTTCAAAAAAATTGTGGTGGCCGGCGGCGGGTCGCTTGGGAGTCAAATCGCCTATCAGATTGCCTACAGTGGGTTGGAAGTCGTGATAGAGGATGTCAATGCGACAGCCATCGCTGCGGTGAAACAGCGATTAGCCACTTGCGACCAGATCTATGCGCAGGAGAAGAATGCGACGCCGGCGGTTATCTTTGATACCAACGAACGGATCAGCTTTGCAACGGACCTGGAGACAGCCGTGGAGGACGCCGACCTGATCATCGAAGCGCTCCCCGAGGTGGTTGCTGTTAAAGCGGCCTTCTACGCGGACCTGGCTAAGGTGGCACCGACACGGGCGATTTTTGCGACGAGCGCCGCGACGATGGTGCCCAGCCAATTCGCCACGGTCACGGGACGGCCGACCCAATTTTTGGCCATCCACTTCATGACGCACATCTGGGAAAATGAGCTGGTCGAGGTCATGGGGCATGCCGGGACGGATGCCGCGGTCGTGCAGCACGTTTGCCACTTCATTCGCCAGATTGGCCTGGTGCCGATCACGGTCAAAAAAAAACATCCGGGCTACGTCCTATCGGCCATGCTCTGGCCATTCGTGACGACGGCGCTGACGCTGTGGGCGCACGACATTGCGGACCCTCAGGCCATTGACCGTGCCTGGATGATGGCGACCGGCGCGTCCATGGGCCCATTTGGCATCCTCGATGAGATTGGCCTGCGACAGGTGTATCACACGTTGCTGGCCACGAGTCGTGAACCGGGGAAGGGCTACCTGGTGGACGTGGCCCATAAGCTCAAGCACGAGCTATTGGACCAGCAGAAGTTTGGCCAGGAAAGCCAACAGGGGTTCTACAGCTATCCCATGCCCGCTTTTACTTCAGCCGAGTTTCTCACGGCGAGGTGACGGCTCGCGTTAAGTTGAATCATGCGCCGATGCCAGCCGATTTCAAGCAAACGGTCGGTATAAATTAAACTGGGGGATTATCATAAGTGACTTATCCAGTTAATTACAAATAAATTAATAATCAAGCCAAAAAAGGATTTGGGCAGACACACCCAAATCCTTTTCGATTGCACATTGACTTGTCGTCATCGTGCGAAGATCGCCACGACGGTTATTTATTAGGGTCGTCCGGATCAGCGGGCTCACCGATGTTGTAGTCGTCGCTGCTCATGGCTTCCACGTTCCCCAACAGGTAGCCGTTACCGACCTGCGAGAAGAAGTCATGGTTCGCCGTGGAGGTGGAAATACCGTTCATGACCACGGGGTCGACGTCTTCGGCCGTATCGGGGAAGAGGGGATCTTGCCCCAGGTTCATTAAAGCCTTGTTGGCGTTGTAGCGGATAAACGTCAATACCTTATCTGACCAGCCAATTTGGTCGTACAACGTGTGGGTGTACTTTTCTTCGTTGTCGTAGAGTTGATACAAGAAGTCATACATCCAGTCTTTCATCTGTTGTTGCTCGTTGTCGGTGAGTTCCTTCATGCCCAACTGGAACTTGTAGCCGATGTAGGTGCCGTGGACAGACTCGTCACGCAAGATCAGCTTGATGATTTCCGCCACGTTGTTGAGCTTGTTGTGCCCCAGGTAGTACAGCGGTGTGAAGAAGCCGGAGTAGAACAGGAAGGTTTCCAGAAAGACACTGGAGATCTTCTTCTTCAGGGGATGCTCGTCGTCATGGTAGAGGTCGTAGATGCGCTTGGTCTTGTTTTGCAGAAATTCCTCAGAGTCGCTCCATTGGAAAATTTCGTCGATCTCATCCGGTGTGTTCAGCGTGGAGAAAATCGTGGAGTAACTCTTGGCGTGAACGGATTCCATGAATTGGATGTTGTTGAGCACCGCCGTTTCGTGGGGCGTCCGTACATCACGCCGCAACGCTGCCATGCCGTCTTGTGACTGGAGTGTATCCAGCAAAGTCAATCCGCCGAAGACGTGACCCACGACCCATTGATGGTCGGTATCCAGCGTCCGCCAGTCATCCAAGTCGTTGGAGACGGGGATTCGGGTGTCCAGCCAAAATTGCTCGGTGAGCTTTTCCCACGTCGCCTTATCGATTTCATCTGAGACTTGGTTCCAATTAATTGCGTTATAATTTTCAGTTCTTGCCAATGACAACCACTCCTTTTTCGTTTCCTGACACGGACATGCTAAATGACACAGCTTTCACACTGGTTGGCGCCGACTTCGTTGTTGTCGTCGGTGAAGGTCCGGACGTAATACAACGACTTGATACCCTTGCGATAAGCGTAGTTGCGCAAAATGCTGAGGTCACGGGTCGTCATCTTATCCGTCCGTCCGTTCTTCCATTCGTATAGGCCGGCGGGAATCGTCGAGCGCATGAACAGCGTCAGGCTCATCCCTTGATCCACGTGCTTTTGCGCAGCGGCATACACGTCGATGACCCGGCGCATGTCGGTGTCGTAAGCGGACTTGTAGTAAGGCATGGTGTCGTTGTCCAGGTAAGGTGCTGGGTAGTAGATCTTCCCAATCGTCTTTTCTTGGCGTTCTTCGATCCGGTTGATGATCGGGTGTAAGCTGGCCGTCGTGTCGTTGATGTAAGAGATCGAACCGTTGGGTGCCACGGCCATCCGGTTTTGGTGGTACAAGCCATCGCGCATGACGTCGGCTTTCAAGGCAACCCAGTCTTCGGGAGCCGGTAGCCAAATGTTGGCAAAGAGGTCTTGAACCTTTTCGCTGCTAGGCCGCCAGTCGGTCTCGGTGTACCGGTCGAAATAAGTGCCGGATGCGTAGGTGCTCTTCTCAAAGTTGTGGAAGGTTTCGTGGCGTTCCTTGGCGATTTGATTGGAAGCCTTGAGCGTCCAGTAGTTCAGCAACATGAAGTAGACACTGGTGAAGGCGATGCTGTCCTTGGAGCCGTACATCATGTGGTTCTTGGCAAAGTAACTGTGCAGACCCATGGCGCCCAATCCAATCGTGTGAGCCAGTCGGTTTCCTTTTTGGATCGAAGGGACCACATCGATATCGGAGTGGTCCGTGACAAAGGTCAGGGCGCGAACCATGGTTTCGACGGAGTGGCCGAAATCAGGTGCTGCCATCAGGTTCACGATGTTTGTGGAGCCGAGGTTACAAGAGATGTCGGTGCCTTTTTGAATGTATTCTTGTTGGTTGTTGACGGTCGATGGCGTTTGAACCTGCATGATTTCAGAGCACAAATTACTCATCACGATACGCCCGTCGATCGGGTTCTCGCGGTTGGCCGTGTCGATGTTGACGATGTACGGATAACCGGATTCTTGTTGGAGCTTGCCGATGTCCGTTTCCAGGTCGCGGGCATTTAGCTTCTTCTTGCGAATATCCGGGTTAGCGACCATGTTGTCGTATTCCTGGGTGATGTCCACGTAGGAGAACGGCTTACCGTAGATGCGTTCGACGTCGTAGGGGCTAAATAAGTACATGTCCGCGTCGGCTGCACACAGCTCGTAAAACTTGTCGGGAACCGTGACCCCGAGCGACAGCGTCTTCAGCCGAATCTTTTCGTCGGCGTTTTCCTTCTTGGCACTCAAAAAGGCCACGATGTCGGGATGGAACACGCTGAGGTAGACCACACCGGCGCCTTGCCGTTGGCCTAATTGGTTGGAGTACGAAAAGCTGTCTTCCAGTAATTTCATGACGGGCACGACGCCAGAAGCAGCGCCCTCAATGTGCTTGATGGGATCACCGGCCCCCCGCAGGTTAGACAGGCTGATACCGACCCCACCACCGATACGGGATAATTGCAGCGCGGAGTTGATGGTCCGGCCAATGGTGTTCATGTCATCGGTCGATTGGATCAGAAAACACGAGACCAGTTCACCACGCCGCGAACGCCCGGCATTCAAGAAGCTAGGTGTTGCAGGTTGGTAACGCTGATGAATGATCTCATCGGCCAGGTCGTGGGCCAACTGTTGGTCGCCATCCGCAAAGTCCAGCGCGTTCATCGCCACGCGGTCAATGAAGTTTTCTAGGTAGTAGTCGTTGTCGTCGGTCTTCAAGGCGTATTGGGCGTAGAATTTGTACGCGGCCATGAAGGATTTAAAATGAAAATTTTGGGCGCGCAGGTAGTCGTAGAGGTCTTCGATGAAGCTCATCGGGTAGGCGTCGATGATATGCTTTTCGACGTAGTTGTGCGCAATCAAGAAGTCAAAGCGTTCCTGTAAGGACGCAAATTTTTTGGTGTTAGGAATCACATTTTCCTTGAGGAAAGCCTGTAAAGCTTCCTGGTCCTTGTTCAACGGAATCTGACCGTTCACGGGGATGTTAATTTCATTGTTCAAATCATAATACGTGACATCGGTTAGGTCTTTCAAACTCATACTAGTCAACTCTTTCTAGGTTAGAATGCGCAAGTATCAAAATAAAAATGGCGCCACCGTGCAAAACACGACATCGCCAAAAACAACTCTGGGCCAACTCAAAAAGAGGCTAACCCGCGATTTGCGTTAATTGGTCCGGCCGGAAACCATAAAAGGCTGGGTGACCGGATGCTTCAACAACGGGAACGGCTTGGAAACCCTTCTCCTTGAGGTATGTCACATATTCAGGATTCTGGTTAATATTACGTTCTTCAAATTCCACGTTGTGTTCGCTCAGAAAACGCTTTGTCATCTTACACTGCATACAATTGTTCTTGGAATAAACAGTTACTTTCATTGTTGCCACTTCCTCATCAATTTCAATATCAATGAGTACAGTTTACACCAGTCAGAGAAAATTACAATCAAAAAAGACACCATATTTGGTAGTTGAAGCATACAATAACTACCAAATATGGTGTCTCAGCGAATAAACTTTTTTTATTGGCCACCGGTGGGTATCTACGGTAAAATAAGAGATAAAGGTGGCGGAGAAATTGACTAATCACTATTATACACAAAATCCAGACGTTTTACACGAGGAACATCATTGGCCGTTTACCCTCTTAGGCAACGAATTGTTGTTTACCACCGACAACGGTGTTTTTTCCAAAAACAGGGTGGACTATGGTTCCCGGGCATTGCTCAATGCATTTAATGCGGACAAGACCCCAGCTGGCCCTTGGTTGGACCTGGGTACCGGGTACGGGCCAATCGGCTTGGCACTGGCTAAGAAATGGCCTGAACGGCAGGTCACGATGGTTGATGTTAACGAGTTGGCACTGAGTCTAGCCCGGCAAAATGCGGTGGCAAACCAGATCGACAATGTCGACATCAAGACATCGGACGTCTATGCCAACGTCACGGAGCGTTACGCGGCTATCGTAACGAATCCGCCGGTACGGGCTGGTAAGCAAGTTGTCACAGCCATGTTGACGGGGGCGAAAGATCATTTGCTTCCTGGCGGCACGTTGACAGTTGTCTTGCAGAAGAAGCAAGGGGCACCGTCGGCGGAAAAGACCATGCAAGCAACGTTTGGGAACTGTACCAACATTAAAAAGGATAAGGGCTATTATATTTTGGAGAGTACGCTTGCCTAACGAACCAGAAAGGAAGGGGTCTGGATGCGAGATCAGCATTATACGGGGCGGCAACGCCACTATATGGAAGAAGCCCTCTTCGAAGCAGACCAGGCGGCCCTGATTGGCGAGGTTCCAATCGGTGCGGTCATCGTCCACGACAATCAAATCGTGGGCCGGGGCCACAACCTGCGGGAACACGGCAACGACGCCACGATGCACGCGGAGGTCCGGGCCATTGAAGAGGCCTGTGGCACCCTGAAAAGCTGGCGGTTGGAAGATTGCCAGCTGTACGTGACGATCGAACCGTGCCTCATGTGTAGTGGGGCCATCATCAACTCACGGATTCCTGAGGTTTTCTACGGCGCGCGCGACCCCAAGGCCGGTGCGGTCGATAGCCTGTACGAAACCCTCACTGACAGCCGGTTGAATCACACGGTCACGGTGCACGAGGGCTTGTTGGCCAAGGACGCGGGTGAGCGCATGGTCCGGTTCTTCCGGGCGGCTCGGGTCCGGCAAAAGGCCCGTAAAAAAGCGCGTCGGGCAGCGGCCCAGGCCGAAAATGAGAAGACGCTAGACAACCAGAAAAAAGCATGATACACTAGTACTTGCCGTTAAGGCCTTGAAGCAAGGGTGGGCTTACGAATCGTGTCAGGTCCGGAAGGAAGCAGCACTAAGTTTGTTTCGCTTTGTGCTTCAAGTTTATGAGATATCAACAACTCCTAGTCGATTGACTGGGAGTTTTTTTATGAGAGTGGGACAGAAGGCGATTAGCTGGCGAGCATTAAGACTGATAAGCGAATAATCCTGGGCTTGGATTGTTTGCTTATCAGTTTTAAGCGGAACCAGCTGCCTTTTGACCCAGGTTTCAGCAATATAAGCTCAGAGATACCAAAGAGTTTGGGCGTTTTGTCCCAAACTTTTTTTATGGCATGCGACTAAGCGTGTGGTAAGGCTAGGTGTTTGCAGCGACACAATCCGAGCTGGCCGCCTGCCGTTCGCCAAATATGGGTCGGAACGTTGTGGGCGCCGGGGCGAGCCGAAGAGCGGTCTCGCCCCTCAACTTGAAGCCGGTAACCCACGTCTCCAAGTTGCCAGTTCCCTAACCAGCCCAACCCGCTGCTAAGGGAACTCCCACGACTGAACCCATATTTGGCGAACTCTCGGCTACAGGGTGACTCTAATCGACAATAGATTTAGCCTTCAGTTCCAGCTGGTTCTAGCATCGAATTTGGACAAACGTACAATCACTGAACAGGTACTTGTTAATTGGAATCGGCCAGTAGACCGCCCCCTGGTCTGAAAGAGGGTTCCATCGTGCTGATGATATATTTACAGATGTGCTATGTAACTGATTAATATGTAGGTGAACGATGGTATACGACAATGATTATGGCAGCATTTAATCAGTCACTGTGTGTCATTCATGATTTTGACCATTTACTATAGAAGAAAGCATCAAACGAACAATTCAGTCATGACACGGCTGGGTTAACGCAATCTCAACTGTGGGCACACTATCATTGCCGGAGGCTGCCAGGGGTGTAGCCAGCTGTGTCGACGGTGTTGGCTGGGGGTTTTTCTCAGCCTACAGCGTGGGGCGACTTGAGAGATTGGCGATTTTTGCCAGGCTTTTAAGCGAACCGGAAGCCCGCTCTTTGGCTGGAGGTGTCCCCCAGAGCAGGCGGAACCCCTGGCAGTCGCAGGCAACGGGTTTGACAAATCCTAGTGAACGGACGATATGAGTTGGCTGATGGATTTCCGTCACGTGTCAGCCGGAGTGGAGCGAAACTAGGCTCAGCCGGGGAATTTGTCAGCGGTCTTTGCTGGCAAATTGGTGACTTTGAGACAGCGACCTACTGGCTCAAAGCAAGCGCCGAGACCGATTTTTGGCTCGGGGCGTCCTTCCCCAGCGTTCCAGCCTAGCTTTCGCGCAACGTAAGGCGGCCAGGCTAACCAATGTTGCTAGTCAACTGGATTAATTTTGCGTAAATCTACTAGTCAATCCGTGACAGCGACCACTGAAAAAGGCTATAATGTTAATCAGCGAATTTAGTTAGAGAACAGACGATTGCGTAGCTGTCAGTCCAGTAGCTACGCCGAAAAGAATTGTGAATGAAAGGAACGGATTGCATGGCTTATCAAGCACTTTACCGGGTTTGGCGGCCCCAACGATTTGAGGATATGATTGGGCAAGAAGTCATTACCCGGACCTTGAAGAACGCCATTACGACGAATCAGATCAGCCACGCCTATCTGTTTGCGGGGCCACGGGGAACCGGGAAGACCTCGGCTGCTAAAATTTTTGCCAAGGCCATCAACTGTCATCACCAACAAGACGGTGAACCCTGCAACGAATGTGACACCTGCAAAGCCATTACGGCCGGCACGTTAAACGACGTCATTGAAATTGATGCCGCGTCGAACAACGGGGTCGAAGAAATTCGGGACATTCGGGACAAGGTCAAGTACGCGCCCACGGTAGCCGACTACAAGGTCTACATCATTGACGAAGTGCACATGCTGTCAACGGGGGCGTTCAACGCCTTACTGAAGACCTTGGAAGAGCCACCGGCTAACGTGATCTTTATCCTGGCCACCACGGAACCCCACAAGATTCCGGCCACGATTATTTCACGGACCCAGCGATTTGATTTCAAACGCATCGTGGCCAACGACAGCTACAACCGGATGATCTACATTTTGGATCAAAAGGGCGTGACCTACGATGACCAAGCCGTGAAGGTGATTGCCAAGGCGGCCGAAGGGGGCATGCGGGATGCGCTGAGTATCCTGGATCAAGCGTTATCCTTTGGTGATAACGAGATCACCCTCGACAACGCGTTGCTGGTGACCGGGAGTGTGACCCACAAGCTGTTGGCCACCTACGTTCAACAGGTATTGGCTGGCGATACCAAGGCCGCGCTAGCAACGCTACAATCGGTGCTCGAAGCCGGCAAGGACGCCGAGCGCTTTACCGAAGATCTGATCAGCTATGCCCGCGACCTTCTGTTATACCAGCAGGCACCACAGCTGGTTGAAGAAGCGGAAATGGGTAGCGTCAGTGAGGACTTTCAGCAATTGGCCAAGCAGACGCCAGCCCAAACGATGTACGCCATGATCAACGAGTTAAACGCCATTCAACAACAGATGCGGTTCACCACGCACCCCGACGTTTACCTGGAAATTCTGACCATTAAGTTGGCTGAAATTGGGCGGCAAAATGGGGCGCCCCAGGCCACGGCAAGCGCGGCACCAACCGCCGCGGCGGCAACGCCTAGTGCACCGGCGGCCAGCTCATCGGCACTGACGGCCTTACAACATGAGGTCGATCAGCTGAAGAGCACGGTCAAGCAGCTGGAACAAACGCCGGTTGCGGCCAAGCCAGCCGCCAAACCGCGGATGACGAAGCAGGCGCCTGCCAAGGAAGTCAATCTGGCGAAGATTTATCCGGTGCTGGGGTCGGCCACGCGTGAGAAGCTTAATCAGCTACAAGAGGTCTGGCCAGATGTGTTGGATAGCCTGTCGATCACGCAACGCGCGGTCATGAAGGTGTCGCAACCGGTCGCCGCGGCTGATTCTGGGGTGATTGTGGCCTTTGATTATGCGTTCTTGTATCAACGGGCAACGTCCGACCATGAATTGACGGATGCTCTGGAAAACGGCTTAGATCGGATGATTGGCACGGCGTTACCCGTCGTGTTCGTGCCGAAGGATGATTGGCCAGTGATCCGGAAGAATTATTTGACAGCCCACAAGGATGAGCTGCAGAATAATAACGCCGGGGGCGCGGAACAACCCGTGAAACCGGCAGCCAATCCGGTCGTTACCAAGGCCGAAGAACTATTTGGCAAAGATGTTGTGGATGTTAAAAACGATTAAAACCTTGAAAGGATGACGAACAATGCGGAACATGGGTAATATGGGAAATATGATGAAACAAATGCGGCAAATGCAAAAGAAGATGGCGGAGGACCAAGCCAATTTGAACGCCCAAACCTTTACGGGCGTTTCACCGGATAGCATGGTCCAAGCAACATTTACTGGGGAACGGAAGATGACCGACTTGACGATCAAGCCAGAAGCCATTGACCCTGACGACCCCGACATGTTGGCTGACTTAGTCTTGGCCGCCGTTAACGACGCACTGGACCAAGTTGAAGCGGCAACGAAGCAATCCTTAGGAAAGTACACGCAAGGCATGAACATTCCGGGGATGTAATTTAGAAAGGACGTTGGGACCATGCAGTATCCAGAACCGATTGCGCAGCTGATCGACAGCTACATGAAGCTGCCAGGCATCGGCCAAAAGTCAGCGACGCGGCTGGCTTTCTTCACGATTGATATGCAAGAAGATGACGTTAAGGCGTTTTCTAAAGCGCTGGTCTCAGCTAAGAAAGACCTGCATTTTTGCTCGATCTGTGGCAATATCACGGAGAGCGACCCGTGCACCATTTGTGCCGACAAGACGCGTGACCAAACGCACGTGTTAGTGGTCGAACAGGCCAAGGACATTATGGTCATGGAAAAGATGAAGGAGTATCACGGCCTGTACCACGTCTTGCATGGGGTGATGTCACCCATTGAGGGCAAGGGGCCGGAAGACCTGAACATCACCAGTCTGATCAATCGGCTACAGAGTAATCCAGCCATCAAGGAAGTCATCATCGCCACCAACGCGACGCCAGAAGGGGAAGCCACGGCGATGTACCTGTCCCGACTGATCAAGCCGGCGGGCATCAAGGTAACACGTCTGGCGCACGGCCTGTCCGTGGGGAGTGACATTGAGTACGCGGATGAGATGACCCTGTTCAAGGCGGTTGAAGGCCGGACAGAAATGTAAGGAGGGGCTTTGCATGTTTGGACGAAAGAAACGACAACTCCCGCGCTTGAAAGCGGCTTACGACGAGCAATTGTTGGTGACCATTGACAATGCCAAAGACCGTTGGGACCACGCCAAGCAAACGGAGGAAGCCATTGCGGACGCCGATAATCAAATGACGGCCAATACGGCGTTGGCGCGCCAAACGTACCTTTTCTTGTACCGCGAAGCACGGCGACGTCAGGTCAAGGGCAAGCACATTTCCGCGGCGGTGTTTCGAGACTAGCTAAATACCAAGGATGGGGCGGACTAGGAGTGTTTTCTGGTGCGCCTTTTGCTTGTGGTGGCTTGGCTGGTAGCCGTGGCGACAAAACTAGCGGGAAACCAGCGATGCAATAGACATCAATTCTGAATTCAAGTACAATATAACTATCAAACAAAAATGGGGTCGAGTATGTTGTCAGGAACGTTTATTAGTTTTGAAGGACCCGACGGCGCCGGGAAAACCAGCGCGTTGCAGGCCATTACCGCGGAAATTGCGCCCGCTTTAGGGGACCGGTTGACGATCACGAGAGAGCCCGGTGGCAATCCGATTTCTGAAAGTATCCGGTCGATCATTTTAGACCGGGCCAATACGGCTATGGATTACCGAACGGAAGCGCTCCTGTATGCGGCAGCGCGCCGGCAGCACTTGGCCCAGACGATTCTCCCCGCGTTAGCAGCGGATAAATTAGTGCTGTGTGACCGTTACGTGGACAGCTCGGTAGCCTATCAAGGTGCCGGCCGAGAGATCGGGGAAGCCGCGGTCGCCCAGATGAATGAATTTGCGACGGACGGCTTACTGCCGGAGCTGACGATTTACTTCGATGTCCCCGCTGAAGTGGGGTTGCGCCGCATTCAGGCGCATCGTGATCCCCAAAAGGTCGACCGGCTCGATGTCGAGCAAACGGCCTTCCACGACCGGGTCCGCGCGGCTTACCTGAAGCTACAGGCCGCTCATCCCGACCGCATCAAGTTGATCGACGCCACGCAGGACCCGGCCACCGTGGTCGCCCAATCGCTGGCGTTGATCAAGCAGACCGCACACGCTTACTTTTAACATCGGCATAAAGGGAGGAACCCAGTATGAAATTATTAATCGCCATTGTTCAGGATAAAGACGCCAATCGCTTGAGTAATCAATTTATCGACCACGACATTCGGGCGACCCGGTTGTCGACGACCGGCGGCTTTTTAAAGTCCGGGAACACGACATTTATGATTGGTCTCGAAGACGAACGGGTCGACGAGGTCTTGAACATGATCAAGGAAGCTAGCCACACGCGGCAACAATTTATGACGCCACCGGTTAACCTGGACGCGCAGTTGGACAGTACGTCTGCTTATCCCGTCGAGGTCCAAGTCGGCGGTGCCACGGTGTTTGTCATGCCAGTAGAGCAGTTTCACCGGTTTTAGGAGGCAGTGATGAGCGAAGAATCCGTGGTGGCCACGGCCCAACGGCTGCAGCCGCAACTCGTGAGCCACTTCATGCAGTTAATTCAATCGAATCATTTGGCTCACGCGTACCTGTTTAACGGCGCGGATGGGACCGGCCGGCAAGAAGTTGCCCGGACCGTGGCCATGCGCTTATTTTGCCAAAACGTGACTGCAGACGGCTTGCCGTGTGGCCAGTGCGCGGAGTGCCGGCGCATCATGGCGGGCGACCACCCGGATGTGGTCAGCGTCGTTCCCGATGGGCAACGTATTAAGGTCGACCAGGTCCGCTATCTCAAGGCGGAATTTACCAAGAGCGCGGTGGAGGGCAATCAAAAGATCTTCATCGTTGATCAAGTCGACCGGATGACGACCGGTGCGGCCAACAGCTTACTGAAATTCATTGAAGAACCCGTAGGTAACACGGTCGCTTTGTTATTGACGGCCAATAAAAATTTGATTTTACCAACGATTTTGTCGCGGACCCAGATTGTTGATTTCATCCGGGTCGCGCCCCAGGCGTTGACGACGGCACTGGCGCAGGCAGGTATCGTGCCCAGTCAGCGCTACTTGCTGACCACCCTGACGGAAAGTGTCAGTGCGGCACAAGAGTTGGTGGCCGATGACTGGTTACAAAATGCACAGACGGCGGTGGGCCAATGGTTCGCGGCTTGCTGCGACCGTGATGAGCGGGCCTTTGTGCGGGTGCAGACTGAACTCGTGCCCCTGGGCAGCAATCGGGACCGCCAAGGCGTGGTCTTAGACATGGTCGTTCAGGTCTGGCACGACGCCTTGCGCCAACAGGCCAATACGGTGGATCCCGCTGATTTGGCCTATCCGCAGGTAGCTCAGGTCAGTCAGCGCGTTGCCCATCAGTTGTCGATCGACCGGCTGGTCAACATCATGACCGAAACGTTGGCGACCCGCGGCCAATTGGCGGGTAACCTGAATTTTCAAGCAATCTTAGAAGCCTTAACGTTACAGATTCTGGCGCAGATGCGCTAAGACTAGTCAGCATTGGAGGGGTGGCAACTTTGGATAAAGAAGAAGTGTATGATCAGTTCAAAAGTCTTGAGGGCCAGCTACAGCAGATGCTTGCCCAATTCTCTGACTTACAAGCGCAGATGACGCAGGTGTTTGAACAAAACGCCGAGCTTGAGATCGAGAATCAACACTTGCGCGAGTTGGTTCGGGAATTACAAAAGACGTTGCCGGAAGACCCGGAGACCCCCCAAGGCCTCTCAAAGTCCCGGCAGATTCTGGAGAAACTCTACGAAGAAGGCTTTCACGTGTGTCGGGAATTTTACGGCACCCGGCGCAAGCAAGATGAAGAGTGTGCCTTTTGCCTGGAAGTTATTTATCGCGATCAGTAGGAGGACACAACTTAATGGAACGAACACGCAGTTTTAAGACCGAGGCACAGGGCCACTTGTATTTGGTCCCCACGCCCATCGGCAACTTAGATGACATGACTTTTCGGGCGGTGAAGACCTTGCAGGACGCCGACTTGATTGCCGCCGAGGACACCCGTAACACGCAGAAATTATTAAACCATTTTGAAATTACTACCAAACAAATTAGCTTTCACGAGCACAACACGCAGGAACGAATCCCCCAGTTAGTGGCCAAGCTACAACAGGGACTAGACATTGCTCAGGTCAGTGATGCGGGGATGCCGTCCATTTCGGATCCCGGCCACGAGTTGGTCAACGCCTGCATCGCTGCACACATTCCGGTCGTGCCGTTACCCGGTGCCAATGCCGGATTGACGGCGTTGATTGCGTCTGGGTTAGCGCCCCAGCCATTTTACTTTTATGGCTTCTTAGACCGGAAGCCCAAAGATCAACGGGCCGAAATCGAAGGCTTGGCGCAACGACCAGAGACCTTGATCTTCTACGAGGCGCCACACCGGCTGAAGAAGACCTTACAGAACCTGGCCACGGGGTTCGGTGATGACCGACCCGCAGTATTGTGCCGGGAACTGACAAAACGCTACGAGGAATTCTTGCGTGGCACGTTGGCGGAGTTGGCCGAATGGGCCGCAACAGATACCGTGCGCGGCGAGTTCGTGGTGTTGGTTGGCGGCAATCCCGCACCCACCACGACGGCGACAACGGCCGTTGACCTCAGCGAACCCGTTGAAGTTCAGGTCGACCGGTTGATTGCGGCGGGTGAGAAACCCAACGCGGCCATCAAGGAAGTCGCTAACCTGCGCGGCGTTAAGAAACAAGCAATTTACAACACGTATCATCATTTAGACAAGGAGTGACCCAGGTGGCTGCCAATGAATTTTCTGAACCACACCGGATCGTCTACTACGAAGCGGATGATACTGGCCATTTAACTCTTGCGATGCTGATCAACCTGTTCGTACTGGTCTCCGAGGACCAGAATGCGGCGCTGGGGTTGACCACTGAATTTGTGCAGTCTCACGGGGTCGGTTGGGTCGTGACCCAATACCACCTGCAACTCACGGCGTTACCCAAGACGGGCGACCAGGTGCAACTCAAGACGCGGGCCACGTCCTATAACAAATACTTCGCGTACCGGGAATACTGGCTCTTTGACGCCGATGGCCAGCAATTGGCCTATGGTGAAGGCATCTGGGTCACGATGAGTTATGCGACGCGCAAGATTGCGACGATTCCGGCCGAGGTCATGGCGCCGTATCAGTCCACCCAGTCGGTGCGGTTACCGCGGTTACCCCGACCGGACCGCGTGACGACGGACTTACCTGCTAAGCCGTACACGGTGCGCTACTTTGATATCGATGGCAACGGCCACGTGAACAATGCCCACTACTTTGACTGGATGTTGGACGTGCTCCCCGCGGACTTCTTGCGGACGCACCAACCGGCCGACGTGCGGATTCGGTTCGAAAACGAAGTAACCTATGGCGAACCAGTGACGAGTGGGTATCAATTACCCGCTGAAACGTTGACCTCACAACATTTAGTCCAACGTGACGACGTGATTGCAGCCAAGGCCACCATTCAGTGGCAGGCGCGTTAAGTGATTTTGTAACAGATTAAGCAGGTCAGGTGTCGCCACGAGTCTTTTGTGGTAGTATAGTAAACTGATAAAGGCAGTAAACGGCCACGATGACCGAAGCTGCCAGTACGGTCATCAGTTGACGCCGAGTCCAATCTGGTGACGTAAAGTGAAGGGGAACGCAAGCAAATATGAAGATTTTAGCAATTGATACATCGAATCGACCGTTGAGCGTGGCCGTCTTAGATGACGACACGGTTCTCGCGGCCATTACGGTCACCGTCCACCAAAAGCACGCGGAATACCTCTTACCCGAGATTGAACGGTTGCTCGCGATGGCCGACCTCAAACCCACTGATTTAGACCGCGTTGTCGTGGCAGCCGGCCCCGGCTCATACACGGGAATTCGGATCGCCGTGACAACGGCCAAGACCCTTGCGGCCACATTGGACATTGATCTCGTGGCGGTATCGAGCCTTGAAACGTTAGCGGCCAACGTCCCTGTCGAAGGCGCCCTGGTGGCACCGTTGTTTGATGCCCGCAACCAAAACGTTTTTGCGGGACTGTACCGGATTGCCGGTGGCGTGCCAACGCCCGTGATTGCGGATGCGCATACCAACATTACGGATTTTCTAAAAGCCGTCACCGAGTACGCCGAACCAGTTTGGTTCCTAGGGGATGCCAGTCACTTTACGGACCTGATCAACACGACCGTTTCGGCCGCCACGCCACGCATCAGTTCCTGGCTGAACCTGCCACAAGTCGCAACAATCGGGTTGCTGGGGCAACAGTTAGACCCTGTCGCTGACGTGGACCGGTTCGTGCCAAATTATTTACGTCTGACCCAAGCCGAGGCCGAATGGCAGGCTAAGAACCCAAATAAGAAGGATACCGAATCATATGTTGAAAAAATTTAAAGTCTGGTATAAAAATATCTTTGGCAGCCGCCGAGAACTGGTGCGCGAGGAGGCCATGGACGTGAAGAACCACCGGGTCGATATCCGGGAGGTCACGTACTTCGTCGCCAAAGCGCTCTTTACCGATATCCCGGAAATGATCGAGATCGAACGGGCGGTCTATGCCGGCAAGGCGCCGTGGGATTCGACGGCCTTTGCCAACGAACTGCGCCGTGAAAAGGACCGGCTGTACCTGGTTATTCGTAAGGAAGACAAGTTGTTAGCTTTTATCGGCAGCACCTTCGACGAACGGACCCGTGACGCCCACATCACCAATATTGCGGTGTTGCCGGACTATCAAAACCGTGGTCTGGGCCGGTTCCTGTTAGAAACCATGATCAAAAAGGCCCGTAAGTTGAATTACAAGTCAGTTAGTCTAGAGGTCCGGGTATCCAATCAAAACGCCCAGAAGCTCTACCGCGACTTGGACTTTGAACAGACGGGCATCAAGCGGGGTTACTACTTCGGTGACCACGAAGACGCAGCGGACATGACGCTGTATTTAGCTGACGAATCAGCTGCGGATGACGAGTAGGCGCTTCGCCGCTCGTTTTTTTAATGACACCAACTGCAGCTGGTAGAGATAGACAACACGAGTCGTACTGGCCGCCTACCGTTCGCTAGATATGAGTCGGAACGCTGTGGGCGGACGGGCCGAGCCAAAGTGCGGTCTCGACCCTCAGCTTGGAGCCGGTGAATCGCGTCTCCAAGCTGCCAGTTTTCTAACCAGCAAGGAACGTTGCTGGTTAGAAAACTCCCACGGCTGAACTCATATCTAGCGAACTCTCGGCTACGGTAGTGGTTGGTAGCAGCAGTTGGTGGTCAGTTCACCGGTTGTCTCCTAGTGATACCAGCATCCTGGTTTGCTGATTAATGATCAGAACTGATCAGTCCCGCCGGAGACAGCCAGGGGTGTAGCCAGCTGTGTCGACCCAGTTAGCTGGCGTCTTTTGCCAGGTTACTGGGTGGGACGACTTCAGAGACTCGCGGATTTTGCGAGGCTTTGAAGCGAACCGGAAGCCCGTTCCTCAGGCTGGAGGCGTTCCCCATAGCAGGCGGAACCCCTGGCTGGCGGAGGCAAATGGTATGTACAATTTCAAGTTATCGTGAATTTTAGAGGGAGTGAGTCCAACGGAAAAGCGAAATTTAATCTTAGCGTTTGAGTCGAGTTGTGACGAAACGAGTGTGGCGGTTATTGAAGACGGCCATAAGATCTTGTCCAACATCGTGGCCACGCAGATCAAGAGTCACCAACGGTTTGGTGGGGTCGTACCCGAAGTTGCCAGCCGTCATCACATCGAAGAGGTCACGCTGTGCATCAAGGATGCCTTGGATGAGGCACAGGTGACTTACGACGACCTAGACGCCGTGGCGGTTACCTATGGTCCTGGTCTGGTCGGCGCCTTGTTGATCGGCGTGACGGCCGCCAAGACGGTGGCCTTTGCCCACAACCTGCCACTGATTCCGGTCAACCACATGGCCGGGCACATCTATGCGGCCCGCTACGTGGAACCCATTGAATTTCCAGCGATGGCCTTGCTGGTATCTGGGGGCCACACGGAGCTGGTGTACATGCCCGCCGAAAATGAATTTGAAATCATCGGTGAGACCCGTGACGATGCTGCTGGGGAAGCTTACGACAAGGTCGGGCGGGTCATGGGGGTCAACTATCCTGCCGGTAAGACCGTCGACGAATGGGCGCACCAGGGACACGATACGTTTAACTTCCCGCGGGCAATGGAGAAGGACGATAACTTCGACTTTAGCTTTAGCGGCTTGAAGAGTGCCTTCATCAACACGACCCATCACGCGGACCAAATCGGTGAGACCCTAAACAAGCAGGACCTGGCTGCCAGTTTCCAACAAGCGGTCGTTGATGTCTTAGCTGAAAAGACGCAACGGGCCCTGGCAGATTACCCGGTTCATCAACTGATCTTGGCTGGTGGGGTGGCCGCTAACCATGGTCTGCGCGAACGTTTGGAACGTGATTTGGCAAGTAATCCGGTTACCCACTTGGTCAAGGCACCGCTGAACCTGTGCGGGGATAACGCCGCCATGATCGGTGCCTTCGCCTACGTGGCCTACCAACACGGCGTCTTTGCGGATGCCACGTTGAACGCTGATCCCAGTTTGGAATTCGACTGGGTTGCCGATCCCGTGAAGTAAAAGCAGTCAAACGAAACAGTATTTTTAGACCGGTCGGCAGTGACTTATTTGCCACCGGTCTTTTGCTGTATACTGACCCCAAAAGGAGTGAGCTTTATGGGTAGACTAGAGAACAAGGTTGCCGTTGTTACAGGTGGCTCGTCAGGCATTGGTCTGGCAACCGTGCAAAAATTCGTCGCTGAGGGAGCCGTGGCGATTTCGGCCGATGTTAGTGCACCGGATGACACCAGCGTGGCCTTCATCAAAACGGATGTGACGGACGAACAGTCGCTGCAGGGCATGGTGGAGCAGGTCGTCAGCCAGTACGGTCATTTGGACATCCTGGTCGCTAACGCCGGCGTTGCTGAGAAGAAGGCCGGCGTCGCGGACATCGACGTGGCCAACTGGAATCAGGTCATCGCCATTGATTTGACGGGGGTCATGTTGACCAACAAGGTTGCTGTTGCCCAGATGGTCAAGCAAGGGAGCGGTAGCGTCATCAACATGAGCTCGATTCTGGGGGTCGTGGGCGCGGCTAAATCGCAAGCCTACTCGGCAGCCAAGGCCGGCGTAGCCAACTACACCAAGTCGCAAGCCGTCACCTATGCGGCGCAGGGGATCCGCTTCAATGCGGTCGCTCCGGGCTACGTGGCAACCCCGCTTTTGAAAACGCTACCACCAGAAGTGACCGGGCCCATGGTCAGCAAGATGCCAATTGGTCGTTTAGCCCAACCGGCGGAAATTGCTAACGTCATTGCCTTTATCGCTAGCGATGAGGCATCCTTTGTCACCGGGGCCACGATCAACGTCGACGGTGGCTACACGGCCCTTTAGTCGAGTAAAAATATGCATGAAAAAGGCGCTCACTTTAACAGCTGAATCGTGCTGCTAGAGCGGGCGTCTTTGCGTCGCTTTGTGTGGTGATTAATCCGCGAAATCTTCCAGGGCCAGGCTCTTTTCGGTCCAGTCCTCCTCGGTCGCGGCCAGTTCATCGGTGACTGACGTGAGCTGCTCCTGCAGGTCGGCCAGCTTTTCGGCATCGTTGAAGTTCTCGGGAGAACTCATGGCCGTCTCGACCGTCGTCTTCTGCGTTTCCAACTCGCCCAGCTTGTTTTCTAGGGCATCGACCTGACGACTCAGTTTCCGTTTGGCCTTGGCCTGTTCCTTTTGCTGTTGATAGTCGACCTGGGTCTGCTTGGGTGCGTCAACGGTCGGGTGAGCGGCTTCAGCTTCGGCGGCTTCCTTGGCGGCGTAGGCGTCTTGCTCGGCTTTCTTTTCTACATAATAATCGTAGTTCCCCAGGTAGCGGGTCGTCCCGGTTGGCGCCAGCTCCACGACTTGTGTGGCCACTTGGTTGATGAAGTACCGGTCATGGGAAACGAACAAAATCGTGCCATCGAACTCGTTGAGCGCGTTTTCCAAGACTTCCCGGCTGTCGATGTCCAAGTGGTTGGTTGGTTCGTCCAGCATTAAGAAGTTGTCATGGCGTAGCGCTAATTTAGTCAGCAACAGGCGGGCCCGTTCACCCCCGCTGAGGCTGTGGACGGTCTTGTCGACATCACTACCGGTAAAGAGAAAGCTGCCCAGAATCGAGCGAATATCGCCCTCGGGAGTTGTCGGATGGTCGTCCCACAGTTCGTGGAGCACCGTTTTCTTCTCGTGCAGCGTGGCTTGGTCCTGATCGTAGTAGCCGGTGTCAACGCCGGTACCGAAGATGATCTGGCCTTGAATAGCAGGAATCCGCCCGAGAATCGTCTTCAATAGGGTGGACTTACCAATGCCGTTGGGGCCGACGATGGCCACAGCCTGGTGTTTTTTGATGTCCAGGTTGACCGGTGCGCAGAGTATCTGATCGTCATAGCCAACCGCCCCGTTGACCACGTCCAAGACCACGTTACCGCTTTGTCGGTGGGGTTTGAAGGTGAAACGGGCGACCTTTTCATCGCCTTCAGGCTTGGCCATGCGGTCCATCTTTTCCAATTGTTTCCGCCGAGCCTGGGCCCGTTTGGTGGTCGAGGCCCGCACGATATTTTTATTCACGAAGTCTTCGAGCTTACTGATCTCGGTCTGCTGCTTGTCGTATTCCTTCCATTCCCGCTTGAGCCGCTCAGCCTTGGCATCGATGTAGTGTGAATAGTTGCCAGGATAATGGTCCAGCCCGCCGTGTGCCATGTCATAGACGTCGTTGACCACGTGATCCAGGAAGTACCGGTCATGGGAAACGACTAAAATGGCGCCGGAGTAACCTTGCAGATAGCCTTCCAACCAGGTGAGTGTTTCGACGTCCAAGTGGTTGGTCGGTTCGTCCAAAATCAAGAGGTCGGGCTTTTCCAGCAACAGCTTGGCTAAGGCCAGTTGGGTCCGTTGCCCACCGGAAAGCTCGTTGATGGGCTTGTCGTAGTATTCTTCGCCAAATTCAAATCCGTGGAGCACACCCCGAATTTCGGCTTGGTAGCCGTAGCCGTTGTGGTCGCTAAAGTCTTGTTGGAGCTGGTCGTAAGTCGCGCTGACCTGTTGGAACTGTTCGGCATCGGCAATGACGGCCGGGTCGCTCATCTGCTGTTCCAACTCATGGATCCGTTTTTCTGTGGCGCGAACCTCGGCAAAGACGTCAAGCATTTCGTTCCAGACGGTCTTCGATGAGGCGAGTCCGGCATTTTGGGCTTGGTAGCCCATGGTCAATCCCCGTTTTGTGGTAATCTGGCCGACGTCCGGGGTGGTTTCGCCAGCAATCATTTTAAGTAAAGTGGATTTCCCAGCACCGTTGCGGCCAACCAGTGCCACGCGGCCATGCTCGGGGACGTCCATGGTGACATTTTCAAATAAGACGGTCGCCCCGAAACGCCGGGTAACCTGTTGGACTTGTAAAAGAATCACGGTATGACCTCCTTGATGGGGTTAAAGTTATTTTTAAGGTATATTTCAGCGGGCAATGGTAAGTCACTGTCCGTTCTGAAAGTCTTGGGTTTGTGCGGCAGTTTGGCCGAAACCTCAGTATGTCTATTTTAGCATATTCTGCAATTAGACCGAAATTCCTAAATAATTGTGAAAAATACTTGCAATTTCTTTCACAAGGCAGGCGGTTATGCTATAATTTGTAAGAAAGTAAATTTCACAATCAGGTTATCATCTAGAGAAATGGTTATTGCCGGTTTGGCAGTGATCAGCAAGATTGATTAGGAGGTCTCGTTTTTGACAGAACAAAAGATTCCCCGCGCCACAGCGAAGCGGCTCCCCATTTACTACCGCTACTTAAACATCCTGTTGGACGCGGATAAGACGCGTGTTTCCTCGACTGAATTATCTGAGGCAGTTAAAGTTGACTCTGCCACCATTCGCCGAGACTTTTCATACTTCGGTGCCCTGGGTAAGCGGGGGTACGGCTACGACGTTGAAAGTTTAATTAAGTTCTTTAAGAAAATTCTGAACCAAGATCGGCTGACCAACGTGGCCTTGATCGGGGTTGGGAATTTGGGCCATGCCCTGTTGAACTTCAACTTCCACCAAGACGGCAACGTCCGTATCAGTGCGGCCTTTGACGTGAACGCAGACATTGCCAACACGATTCAAAGCGGCGTGCCGATTTATCCAATGACGGAGTTGCGGACACAGTTGGAAGAACAACAGATTCAAGTGGCCATCTTAACGGTCCCATCTGACGTGGCCCAATCCGTCACGGACGATGCCGTTGCCGGCGGGGTGAAGGGAATTTTGAACTTCACACCATTACGGGTCACCGTTCCTAAGGATGTCCGGGTCCAAAACGTGGACTTGACCAACGAATTACAAACGTTGATCTACTTCTTGGAACACTACAACAGCAAAGAATAGAACGGGGTCGTAATCTTTTGGGGGATTACGACTTTTTGTTTACGCTTTGTGAAGCCATCGCCGGAAAAATTGCCAATCTATCGGCAAAAAGCCCTTCACAAAATAGCCTTGTGATTGTGCAATTATAGACAACGGCCTGAATTAATTGGGGGATTACGGAAGAACTGAAAAATAACAAGATAAAACTAGTTATTTGCAGACACACGGTCCGGGCTGGCCGCCTACCGTCCACCAAATATGGGTCGGAACGCGGTGGGCGGACGGGTCGAGCCAAAGGTCGGTCTCGACACCTCGCCTTTGAGCCGAAAGACCGCGTCTCAAAGACGCCAGTTACCTAAGCGGCATGAAAAGTCATGCCGTTTAGGTAACTCCCACGGCTGAACCCATATTTGGTGGACTCTCGGCGACACGGATGATTAACTACTAATGGTGTTAACCCTTAGTAACGAAAGCCCATAGTCGTCTCTAATTGATATCGGAGTCGTTGACAAGCCCTAACCCGCCGGAGTCAGCCAGCAATGGAGCCAGCTGTGTCGACCCAGTTAGCTGGTGTTTCTTACCAGGTTACTGGGTGGGACGACTTGAGAGACTGGTGAACTTTGCCAGGCTTTCAAGCGAACCGGAAGACCGTTTCTCAGGCTGGAGGTGTTCCCCAGAGCAGGCGGAATTGCTGGCTGACGGAGGCATTCTGGTTTCGCCAACGTTATTAGAAAAATCATACAATGAAGGATTTCGCTTAGAGCCACAAGGGCTAGGCGAACTGGGCCGTTAGCACTCGGCAAATTGTTTGCCAAATTCCTTGATTTTTAGCGCGAAAAACCATATATTAGATATTGTTATTAGCACTTATGTTAGTCAAGTGCTAACAGTGCTAAAAAGTAAGTTTATTGGAGGGATTCAAGTGTTAAAACCATTAGGAGACCGCGTCATTTTGGATCAACCACAAGAAGAAGAAACTACGGTTGGCGGCATTGTTTTAGCAAGTAATGCGCAGGAAAAGCCTTCAACGGCCAATGTTGTTGCTGTGAGTGATGGCCGTGTGTTAGACAATGGCGATAAGGTAGCCCCAGCTGTTAAGGTTGGCGACAAGGTATTGTTCGACAAGTACGCCGGTACAGAAGTTAAGTATGACGGCAAGACTTACCTTGTTTTACACGAAAAGGATTTAGTCGCTGTCGTTGACTAATTGCTTTCCCACTGATACGAGAGACTATTTAAAAAATTTAGTATGAGGTGAATGTAGAAAATGGCTAAAGAATTAAAGTTCTCTGAAGATGCACGCAGCAAGATGCTGGCTGGTGTTGACAAGTTAGCTGATACGGTCAAGACGACCTTAGGGCCTAAGGGTCGTAACGTTGTTTTGGAACAAAGCTATGGCAACCCAACCATCACGAATGATGGGGTTACGATTGCCAAGGCCATCGAGCTCGATGACCATTTCGAAAACATGGGTGCCAAGTTGGTTTCCGAAGTTGCTTCCAAGACCAACGACATCGCTGGTGATGGGACCACGACCGCAACGGTTCTGACCCAAGCCATCGTTAACGAAGGTATGAAGAACGTTACTGCCGGTGCCAACCCTGTTGGTATCCGTCGCGGGATCGAAAAGGCGACTGACGCCGCTGTTGATGCCTTACACAAGATGTCGATTGACGTCAAGACGAAGGACGATATCGCCCAAATCGCTTCCATTTCATCCGCTAGCAAGGAAACTGGTAAGTTAATTGCTGACGCCATGGAAAAGGTTGGTAACGACGGGGTCATCACGATTGAAGAATCCCGTGGGGTTGATACCAGCTTGGACGTTGTTGAAGGGATGCAATTCGATCGTGGGTACATGTCTCAATACATGGTTACCGACAACGATAAGATGGAAGCTAACCTCGACAACCCATACATCTTGATCACTGACAAGAAGATCGGTAACATCCAAGACATCTTGCCATTGCTGCAATCCGTTGTTGAACAAAGCCGTTCCCTGTTGATCATCGCTGATGACATCACCGGTGAAGCCTTACCTACCTTGGTCTTGAACAAGATGCGTGGGACCTTCAACGTGGTTGCTGTTAAGGCGCCTGGCTTTGGTGACCGTCGTAAGGCCCAATTGGCTGACATTGCTACCTTAACTGGTGGGACTGTGATTACCGATGACTTAGGCCTGAACTTGAAGGACACGACCATTGATCAATTAGGTCAAGCCCAAAAGGTCAACGTGACGAAGGATGACACCACCATCGTTGAAGGTGCTGGTGCTAAGGACCAAATCGCTGCTCGGGTTGCTGAAATCAAGGGTCAGATCGACGAAACGACTTCTGACTTTGATCGTGACAAGCTGAAGGAACGTTTGGCTAAGTTAGCCGGTGGGGTTGCCGTCGTTCGTGTCGGTGCCGCTACGGAAACTGAACTGAAGGAACGTAAATACCGGATTGAAGATGCCTTGAACGCGACCCGTGCGGCCGTTGAAGAAGGCTTCGTTGCTGGTGGTGGGACTGCCTTGATCAACGTCATTGGTGACGTTGCCAAGGTTGACGCTGAAGGCGATGAACAAACTGGTGTTAACATCGTGCTCCGTGCTTTGGAAGAACCAGTTCGTCAAATCGCACAAAACGCCGGTGTTGAAGGCTCTGTTGTGGTTGAACACTTGAAGAGCGAAAAGCCAGGTGTTGGTTACAACGCTGCAGACGACAAGTACGAAGACATGGTTAAGGCTGGTATCACCGACCCAACCAAGGTTACCCGTTCTGCTCTGCAAAACGCTGCTTCTGTTTCTGCTTTACTGTTGACGACGGAAGCCGTTGTCGCTGAAAAGCCAGAAGACAACCCAGCACCTGCAGCCCCAGCTGCTAACCCAGGTATGGGCGGCATGATGTAAGCTGCATCCAATTAAAAATGATTGACGAGAAGTCTGGACTTTCGGGTTCAGGCTTCTTTTTTTGATTATCGGCTAAAGATTGCAAGTTGGAATGCAGTCGGATTTATGGTGACACTAGGGTTTACAGGGACAAAATTAGTCTTTGAATGTCATGTGATTGGTGCTGGTCGCCTTACCGTTCGCCAAATTTGGACCGTGACGCTGTGGGAAGGACCGGTCGAAGCCAAAAGTCGGTCTTCAACCTCGCTTCTAGCCGATTTTCGTTATTCAGCCTCTTTAATTGACAGTAAAAGTTCCACTTTAGCTTGAAAGTGTGGTGACTTAGCGTTAGAATCAGGCATTGTCGCTGAAACAGGGAGAACCAGACTTCGACGGCGAGGCGGCCAGTATCGGCTATGTAACTGCCAAAGACTGGCTTAGAACCCACGCAAGAGGGTAGCAACAAAATTTAGCAAAAAGAAAGTCTTTATTTCTGTCAGACTTTGCCGGATAATGGATAAGTTCGCTAAGCAATTCTACGGTTGCTAACTGCTGGAATTGTGGTAATGTGGAGCTAGTTGTAGTAGACTTGCTGCACGTTGAGCTTTGACAGAAACAAGCTATTATTTAACGGGCCTAGTCCCGTTTTCATTATTTCTGGAGATAAGGAGTAAATAGTCATGTGGCGTTATTTAAAGCGGGTTTTAATTGGGAAACCCCTCAAGACCATGGACGAGGGCGGTCAGGCGCTAACCAAGTTTAAAGCATTAGCCTTACTATCGTCTGATGCGTTATCCTCCGTGGCTTATGGTACTGAGCAAATTACGACAGTCCTGATTACCTTATCAGCAGCCGCCTTGATGTATCAAATGTGGGCAGCGGCTTTGGTCTTAGTTCTGTTATTTGCGATCACGCTTTCATACCAGCAAATCATTCACGCCTATCCTTCTGGGGGTGGCGCGTACGTGGTTGCCAGCACCAACTGGGGCCAGTCGGCCGGGTTAGTAGCGGGTGGCTCCTTGCTGGTTGATTATATGCTGACCGTGGCGGTTTCAACGACTTCCGGGACCGAGGCGATTACCTCGGCGATTCCGGCGCTGTATCCGTACTCTGTATTGGTGTCGGTTTTGATCGTCATTGGCATTATGTTGCTAAATTTACGGGGGATGCGCGAATCTGCAGCCTTTCTGACGGTGCCCGTCTACCTCTTCATTGTCATGATTATCTTGATGGTGGGGGTTGGGCTCTACAACATCATGAGCGGGAACATTACCTACCATGCCTCAGCATCGCTAGGAGAACCCGTTAAGGGCATGACCCTGTTGCTGTTCTTCCGGGCATTCTCATCCGGGTCATCTTCACTGACCGGGGTTGAAGCCATCAGTAATGCGGTGCCAAACTTCAAGGAACCGAAGCGACACAACGCGGCGGCTACCTTGGCCATCATGGCCTGCATCTTGGCTGTCTTCTTTGCCGGCATCACCTACCTGAGTTACTACATGGGGATTCGGCCACAAAGTAGCCAAACCGTCCTGTCTCAAATCGGGGTCGGCGTATTTGGTCACGGTGTGCTCTACTATTTGTTACAACTATCAACGGCCTTGATTTTAGCCGTAGCTGCCAACACCGGGTTCTCGGCCTTTCCAATTTTGGCCTACAACTTGGCTAAGGATAAATTCTTACCGCACGCGTACCTGGACCGGGGCGACCGGCTGGGGTATTCCAACGGGATCATTTCCTTAGCGGTCGGGGCTATCGTGCTGATCTTCATCTTCCACGGGCAAACGACCTTACTGATTCCGCTGTATGCGGTCGGGGTCTTCGTACCATTTACGCTGTCACAATCCGGGATGATCATTCATTGGTTCCGGGTACGTGAGGGCTGGTGGATCGGCAAGTCATTGATCAACTTACTGGGAGCCGTGATGTCACTGGTCCTGGTGGTTTCACTGATGCTGCTACGCTTCCCGAATGTTTGGCCTTACCTGATCATCATGCCACTGATTCTGTTGCTGTTCTACCGCATCAACGGCCATTACCACAACGTTGCGAAGCAATTGCGGGTCGCGGAAAAAGAACGGGCCGACATCCACGAGTACGATGGGGCGACGGTCATTGTGCTAGTCAGCAACATTACCCGCGTGACATCTGGGGCGATCAACTACGCCCGGTCGATTGGGGATTACGTCATCGCAATGCACGTGTCCTTCGATGAGAATCCGGAGAAGGAGCACAAGACGGCGCAGGAATTCAAAGAAGAGTTCCCGGACATTCGGTTCGTGGATATCCACTCGTCTTACCGGTCTATCGCCACGCCAACGTTGCGGTTCTGTGATGTCATTGCCAAACGGGCGGCGGAACGTAACTTTACGACGACCGTGCTGGTCCCACAGTTCGTGCCACGACACCCCTGGCAAAACGTCTTGCATAACCAAACGGCGTTGCGCTTACGGACGATTTTAAATTCACGGGAAAACATTATTGTTTCTACGTATAACTATCATTTGAAGAAATAAATTAAACAGGGCGGCTTTCCTTTGATGGAGAGCCGCCTTTTTAGGTCTTAAAGGGGCTGCCAGTGCAAAAGCAGCTGACAGCACCTAATTGACAGGGATTCTGGACACTAGATTGGTCCACGCGCAAACACTTGCACCGGGCGGAATTTTGCCTGTACTAGGGAATGCCTTTAGCCTAAGGAGATGTGTTTGATAGCCTGGTAACATCCCGGAACAGGGGAGTACGCTAGACTAGGTGAAATTCACCATGTTTTGGCCGCTTTTAGCCAATCCACGGGTTACGGGTAAACTTACCTGTGGCACTGGGAAAATGCCTGTCAAGACGTGCAGACAGGCAAATAACGAGTGGTCGGGGTAGGCAATACTGGCCACGTTGCCACTAACATTTGCGCGCAAAAAAACACCGAACCCACAACGGACTCGGTGTTTTTTAGTTAATATCAGATTTAGATCAAGCCCATCATAGAAGCAAATGGTGGTACAACGATATCAACAACGATTGAGATAACAACAACGGCGATAGAAGCCATGGACCCCTGGATAGAACCAAGTTGTAAGGCCTTAGCTGAACCAACCGTGTGCCCTGCAGTACCTAAACCAAGACCGGCACCGATTGGGTCGCTGTTAACACGGAAGAACTTAACGAGCCAGTCACCCAAGGCGTAAATGATAACGGCGTTGAGGATGCAGGCCATCGCAGTAACGGCTGAGTTACCACCGATAGCAGTCGCAATAGGCATCGCGATCGCGGTCGTGGCAGCTTGTGGCATCATGGAAGCAATACCAACGTTGTCCAAGCCGATAAGCTTTGAAACGTAGTAGATAACGAACAGGGAAATGATCAACCCAACGATCAGGGAAAGAACGATTTCCAACCAGAACTTCTTAACAACGTCATTCCGACGGTACAGTGGAATAGCGAAGGCGATAGTAGCTGGGTTCAAGAACCAGAAGATAATGTTACCACCTGGTAAGTATGCGGACTTATAGAAAGTAGCCGTGTCTGTACCGAATGCCTTAGCAAACAGGAACAGAATGAAGATCCCTAAGACCATCCCAACGAACAGAGGTTGGAATAAGAAGAAACCTTTACCGATCTTGAACAACCATTGACCGAATAAGTAAACAACTAATGATAGAAAAATACCAAATAAAGCGTTACCGGCAGAAGCACCAGCGGCGTTAGTCCCTAACGCATCACCGAGCCATTTGCCCCAAACTGCCATATGGGCGGTTCCAGTTAATGTAATCATAAATTTTCATCCTTTTCTAGTGAAAGTAGTAGCAGCCGACGAAATTATTCTTCGACGTTAACGTCACGATGGAAGACGTTCTTCCGAAGCCAGATGAATCCGGCAGTCGTGTAAGCCACAACAACCAGCAGGACAATCGTTGCAATTAAAATAACAACAACCAGTTGAACCCCTTGCGCCTTTAAGATGTCCAGGCTAGCAGCTAATTGGATACCTGAAGGAACGAACAGGAAGGCAATTAAACTGATCATGAAGTCCCCAAATTTTTCAACGTTGCGTAACTTAACGATGTGGGAAGCCAATAAAATGTAAAGGATTACCAAACCGATAACAGGCGTTGGAACTGGGAATGTTGCTGGGAACAACGGGGAAATTAGGCTGGAAACAAACAGGATTGCGGCGAAGATCCCCATTTGAATTAAGATGGGTGAAGCTTGTTCTTCTTTAGCCGTTTCTGTCTTTGTTGCTTTATCATTAGCAGCCAATAGAAAAATCTCCTTTCGAAATACAAACCAAAGTGACGGACGACTGGAAAGGTTTCACAAGGAAATAGGATAAATAGCTTGGACACAAATGAAATGTGAAACCTTTCTCAATGGCACAAATCCATTATATGGCTTTTGCGCGATTTGCACAAGATAAATCTTTGGATTTTAGGCTTTTGTCTGTATACTTGTGCACGAAATCACCTGATTGGATAGAAAGGAAACGCTTACATGAACTTTATGAATTATTTCTTTATTCACAAGGGTTGGGAATAACCGCTTGTGAATTGTCAGAGGATGCGCGTGAAAGATTGATTTTCGCTAACGACTCCGAAATCGCGGTTGTGTTTGATTTCAGAGATTTGTATAATTAGCAAAAGAGCTGTAATGAAAGAAAGAGGACACTTCAATGAAATTTGAGATTATTGTTAGCTTATTTGCTACCATGATTATCTCCGCGGTCCTAACCCCGTTTGTACGCCGCTTTGCGTTTCAAATTGGTGCGGTGGATAAACCTAATCAGCGGCGAGTCAACAAAGTTCCGATGCCGACGCTGGGTGGCCTAGCTATTTTTATTGCGTTTACGTTTTCGACGATGTTCTTACTGCGCGACCAAATGCCGACCCAACAGCTGTGGGGGCTGTTCGGTGGCGAGTGTATCATCGTGGCAGAAGGGATGATCGATGACGTCTTTGAGTTAAAGCCGAGACAAAAGATTCTGGGACAGCTGCTGGCCGCCCTGGAAGTCTACTTTGTGGCTGGCGTGCGGATGCGTTACCTAACGCTACCATTCGTGGGTGTCTGGCACTTTGGTTGGTTAGCGTTGCCCATCACGCTGCTATGGATCGTGGCCATCGTCAACGCAATCAACCTGATCGACGGGCTGGATGGCCTGGCGACCGGGGTGTCGATCATCGCGTTGACCACGACCGGGATTACGGGCTTGTTCTTCTTGAACGTGGCCAACACTTGGGTGGCCAT
Source organism: Levilactobacillus yiduensis (assembly GCF_024718525.1). Lineage (NCBI taxonomy): Bacteria > Bacillati > Bacillota > Bacilli > Lactobacillales > Lactobacillaceae > Levilactobacillus > Levilactobacillus yiduensis. The sequence goes on along the minus strand of NZ_JAMXAZ010000003.1, from coordinate 118,591 downwards.
CATGATCTTTGCGCTGGTGGCCGCCATGGTCGGCTTCCTGCCGTATAACTTCTTCCCAGCGCGTATTTATTTGGGAGACACCGGCGCACAGTTCATCGGCTTCATGATTGCTTGTTTCTCCCTTTATGGACTGAAGAACGTCACCTTTATTTCCGTGATCATTCCCGTGATTATCTTGGGAGTACCCATCACGGATACGGTCTACGCCATGATTCGGCGAATTTTAAATCGCCAACCGATTTCCCACGCGGATAAGCATCACTTGCATCACCGCTTGATGCAGCTGGGATTGACTCACCGGCAAACGGTACTGGTCATCTACGGAATTGCCTTGATCTTCTCGTTCATTTCCTTACTGTACCCGCTGTCAACCATTTGGGGATCCGTCCTACTGACGATTGCCATCTTGATTGGGCTGGAGCTGTTCGTTGAGGCCATCGGCTTGGTCGGGTCCAACCGCCAGCCGCTACTGCACTGGATCAATCGTATCGTACAAAAATTGACATCAAAAAATTCAGATTAACTGGCGTCGTTTATTTAGACGCATCAAAAACGCCTGTCGGGTTGCTTAGCGCAATTCGACAGGCGTTTTTTGGGTTGAGATTGAAGGCGGTAATCCGTCTAGTTCAGGTACTGGTTAAAGAAGCTAGTCAGCTTCGTGAATGGAATCAGATCATGGTTGACGCCACCGTCGTACAGGTCCGTGTGTACGGCACCAGGGATAGTCATAAATTCCTTATTAGCCGTATACTTTGAATCGGTCGTCATCTTTTTAAATTCATCCTTGCTGAAGTAGTAGGAGTGAGCCTTATCGCCGTGGACCATCAGGACAGCGCTGCGGATTTCGTTCGAGTACTGGTTGATGGGTTGGTTGATGAAGGACATTGTGCCAATGGTGTTCCAGCCATCATTAGAGTTGACGGAACGGGCGTGGTAGCCGCGGTCGGTCTTATAATAAGCGTTGTAATCACGGATAAATTGGGGGGCATCGTCTGGCACGGGGTCCACCACACCACCAACGCGTTGGTAGCGACCACTCTGGTAGTCAGCGGTGCGTTGCTGGTTCAAGGCAACCTTCATCTTGTGCCGTGCCGCTTCGTTGTCGTCGGCGTCAAAATAGCCGTTGGCGTTGACCCGACTCATATTGTACATGGTCATAGTGGCAGTTGCCTTGACGCGAGTGTCCAGCGCGGCAGCGTTCAGGGCCATGCCACCCATACCGCAGATACCAATCATACCGATTTTTTCGGGATCAACGTTGGGTGCACCGAGAGAAAATCAACGGCCGCTTGGAAATCTTCGGTGTTGATGTCAGGAGACGCCATGAAGCGGGGCTGACCGGCACTTTCGCCGGTAAACGACGGGTCAAAGGCAATCGTCAAGAAGCCTTTTTCGGCCATGGTCTGTGCGTAGAGGCCGGAAGATTGTTCCTTGACCGCGCCAAAGGGACCACTGACGGCGAGCGCAGCCAGTTTACCGGTAGCGTTCTTGGGGGTATACATGTCGGCGGCCAAGGTAATGCCGTAGCGGTTGGTAAAGGTAACCTTTTGGTGGTTAACTAAATTGCTTTTTGGAAAAACCTTATCCCAGTCAGTGGTGAGGGTTAATTTTTCGTTAATCATATCATCTAACTCCTTTTCTATTGGTGAAATTGATTGGCAAGAAAGTCGAGACAGTCGATTTGCTGCTCGGTTTGACGTAAGGTTTTCAGTAGCTGACGGCGGTGTTGTTGGAGAAGGCGTTGTAGACCAACCTGGTCGTCACGATTAAGCGAGGCGAGGAAGGCCTGGGTCGTGGCGGTGCTACAGCCGGCGTCGATGAGGTTTTGCTGAATCAGTCCTAAGCGGTCATTGGCATTAGTCATGGGGGCTCCTTTCTTGACTGTGATTACAGTTTACCTGCACGACACGATTATGTATAATACTTAATAACGATAACCAGTTATGCTTTTTCAGAATAACTAGAGAGGTGAGTAAATGGAAATCAGGGTGCTCCGGTACTTTGTTGAGGCGGCCAGGCAGGCAAGCATCACCCGGGCGGCCGAAGCGTTGCACGTGTCGCAGCCTACGCTGTCCAAACAATTAAAGGGATTAGAGGATGAAATAGGCAAACAGTTATTTCGGCGCGATAATTACGGCATCAAGCTAACGGAAGCTGGAAACTTGATGCGCAAACGGGCGGAAGATATTCTGGCGATGGTGGATAAGACTAGCGCTGAGTTTGCGGCCCTGACGACGCTGACGGGTGGTGACATCTACATTGGCTGTGCGGAATCCCAGCTGATCCATTATCTGGCGGAAGCCATCAGTCGGTTTCGCCAGCAATATCCGGACTTACGGTTCCATCTAGTCAGCGGAGATACGGAATTGGTAACTGACCGGTTGGACCGGGGATTGGTCGATCTGGCGGTTATCGTGGAGCCACCTAGTCTGGAACGGTACACGTATTTAGAAGTGCCCGGAGCGGACACCTGGGGCGTAGTCATGCGCCAACAGGATCCACTAGCGCAAAAGGCTGTCATCACACCAGCCGATTTGCGGGGACAAGCCGTGATTTGCTCGGAACAGTCGATTCAAAATGACATTCCACGGTGGGCGGGGGATGAGACTTTGGATTTGAATTTGATTGGGACGACGAATCTATCGTTCAACGGCTCCGTCTTCGTGCGTAGCGGGTTAGGTGTCGAGCTGACCTTTAAAGGCCTCTGCGATACCAGCGCTGAGAGTGGGCTGACCTTCCGCCCCTTGGCACCAGAACTGAAGACGAAGATGTATATCATTTGGAAGAAATACCAGGTCTTCACGCCAATCGCTGAAAGCTTTGTGAAGCAGCTGCAAGTGGACTTTGCGGATTGAATGGGCTGGCGGTAATCAGTATCAAGGTCTAAAGGTTGCAAGTTTAAAAGTAGCTAAATTTATGGTGACACCAGGGTTTACAGGGATAAATTTAGTCTTTGAACGCACCTTGCTCTGTGCTGGCCACCTTACCGTTCGCCAAATTTGGACCGTGACGCTGTGGGAAGGACCGGTCGAAGCCAAAAGGCGGTCTTCAACCTCGCGGCTGAGTCCAAATTTAGCTCACTCACGGCTACGTGACAGGTTGCCTACTAATGTGGATGAACGTTGCCATTTCAGAAATTTCCTTGCAAATTTTGCGGGTAATCTCTGACTGCTACAGATGGCGGTGTGGACTAATTTCATGTTCACAATCCTTGTCAGCTGAGTATTATCAGGTGTTTTTGTACTTGCAACCTTTAGATTGAGACAATGCAAAAGGCGCCAATCTGCTGGAGAGAGCAGGTTGGCGCCTTTCATATATGGACAATTGTGAACAGGTTGTAAGTAGCGTTAACGGACTGATTTCTGGAACGACAGTGTTCTGTCTACTAATATGTTAGTGAAAGCAAGTGCTTGTGTCAGCCAGAGATTCTGCCTGCTATCTGGGACTAAGCCGACTGCTAGTAGCACGTACTCTTGTAGCCGAGAGTTCGCCAAATATGGGTTCAGCCGTGGGAGTCTCCTTAGCGGCGCGTTTCATGCCGCTTAGGAGACTGGCGTCTTGGAGACGTGGGCCATCGGCTCAAAGCGAGGCCGAGACCGCTTTTCAGGCTCGGTCCGGTCCGCCCACCGCGTTCCGACCCATATTTGGCGGACGGTAGGCGACCAGTCCCCACTACGGGGCTGTAAACGACTAAGTTTAACGGCATGAACCGTGTGGTGACAATGGTTCATGTCGATTTCAATCTTTAGTTGTGGCAATATCAGTCATCGCTCCGGCTGCTGGCGTTGATTTCGACCGGAACCTCGTTGTAGGCGATGTCGCCGAGCTTGAGAGTCAGCCGGTCACTCAGCAAATTGGTAATGGCCGTTTGCGTTGCCGCGACGTCCGCGAGGTCCACGGCAATCGTGATGGCGACCTGATCGGTATAACTGGTGTCCAAGATGGCGATGTTATTTTCCGTCAGGTAATGGTTGAGCCGGTCAAAGTGGGGGTAGTCCACGGTCAGCGTCATGGCTTGTTGGCGGACCAATTTGACCACGCCGACCGCTTCGATTGCCGTGGAGGTGCTATTGCTGTAGGCGCGGATCAACCCGCCGGCGCCCAGCTTGATGCCCCCGAAGTACCGGGTGACGACTGCAATGACGTTGTGCAGGTGATTACGCTGTAGCACCGTCAGAATGGGGACGCCCGCGGTCCCAGAGGGTTCACCGTTGTCACTTTCCCGTTGGATCTCGTCGTGTTCACCAATCAGGTAGGCCCAGCAGTGGTGGGTCGCCTTAGGTTCTCGGGCAGTGACGGCGGCGATGAAAGCCTTGGCCTCATCCTCAGACGTCACGCGGCCCAGATCGCCAATGAAGCGTGATTTTTTGATTTCCAGCTCGTGGTTGCCGCTGGCTTGAATGGTTAAGTAATCAGTTTCCATTTAAAAACACCTTTCAAAAAAATATCGGCTCGTTATTACGGAGTTATCTATAGAGACACCTAGAGGAGGAAGATGGATGACAGACAAGGAAGCGTTTTTTGGTCGGCAACTCCCGTTTCGTGCGGCGCCTGCCCCTGATCTCACGGCCACGCCTGCGCTCAAGGCGCTGGGGTCCCGGTTGCAATGTCAGCGCTGTGGCCACTGGTTAGGGCCCACGGATCGGTTGGCCAATCAGGCCTGGTATTGCCGGCAATGCCTACAGTTGGGGCGCTTGACCTCTCAGCATAAATTATACACTATTCCTGAGCCGAATCAGTTACCAAAGTTGGCCAATGGTGGGCTGACCTGGGATGGTGAACTGAGCGCCCAGCAGCAGGTGGCGGCCCAGTCCGTATTGGCCCACGTCCAGTCGCAGACGAATCACTTGTTGTGGGCAGTCACCGGCGCGGGGAAGACGGAAATCGTGTACCCGGCGCTGGCGTGGGCGTTGGGTCAGGGCTGGCGGGTCGCTTGGACCTCGCCGCGAGTCGATGTGTGTCTGGAACTGGCGCCCCGACTTCAGTCAGCCTTTGCGGACGTGCCACAGACCGTGTTGTATGGGAATCAGCCGCAGCCTTACCGGTATTGTCCACTGACCATTTGCACGACACATCAGCTGCTGCGGTTTCAAGCGGCCTTTGACCTGATCGTGGTTGATGAGGTCGACGCCTTTCCGCTGGCCACCAGTCCCATGTTAAAACGCGCCATCGATCATGCCCAGAAGCCCACGGGTTGTCACTTGCTACTAACGGCAACGCCTGGTGAGGGCTTGCAAAAACGCGTGGCCCGAAAGACGTTGGCGGTGACCTACGTGCCGTTGCGCTATCACGGCCATTTGTTGCCGCAAATCGATTTGCAGATTGCCTGGCGGTGGCGTGAGCAGCTGGGGCATGGCAGATTACCGTTGCGGCTGATTCGGCAATTGCGGGCGTATCAACAGGCCGGTCAGCGCTTCTTGTTGTTCGTGCCACACGTGGCCGATTTGGCGCTGGTGGATCGAGCGTTACACCGGGCCGGCATTGCTGGCGGGGTGACGGTTCATGCGGCTGATGAGTCCCGCCAGGAAAAGGTCCAAGCCATGCGTGATCGTCAGGTCTCATTTCTAGTGACGACAACGATTTTGGAGCGCGGTGTGACCTTTCCCAACGTGGCGGTCGTGATCTTAGGTGGGGACGACCCGGTCTTTTCCACGGCCGCGTTGGTGCAAATTGCCGGCCGGGTCGGTCGAAGCGCCCAATTTCCCACGGGCGAGGTGACCAGCTACTGCCACAGCTATACGCGACGGGTGCGGTTGGCCCGGGGGATGATTGCCCGTCTGAATCTGCAGGGCCGGCGTCAAGGGGGCCGACCATGAATGCGTGTGTCTGGTGTGGCCGCCGTCTCGGGGGCGTGGTGACAGTCAGCCAGCTCTGGCGCTGGGGCCCGTTGATCAGGTCGGCGGTCTGTCGAGCGTGTCAAACGCGCCTGACACCCATTTCCAGTCAGCACTGTCCGCAGTGTGGCCGCCAGCAAACGGATGAGACCGTCTGTCGGGATTGTCAGCGCTGGTCGGGGCGGCCACTGGTCAATCACGCGGTATACGTCTATGACGCGGCGATGAAGGCGTACATGCAGCAGTACAAATTTCAGGGGGATTATACGCTGCGTCGGGTCTTACAGGAACCGTTGCGCTTGGCTCTGGCCAAAGAGACCTACGACGTGTTGGTGCCAATTCCGGTGGATCAGGCGACCTGGCAGCAGCGGGGCTTCAATCAGGTCACCGGCTGGCTACAGACCCAACCCTTTCAACAGGCGTTGTTGGTCCAAGCCACGCGCAAGGCACAGCCGCAATCGGCTAAGGACCGGGCGGCACGGTTGCGGACAGCCCAGCCCTTTACCTTGGCGCCCAATGCCGCGTCACTCCTGACAAATCGCCGGGTTTTACTGCTAGATGACGTCTATACGACGGGGCGGACGTTGCGCCATGCCGCCGATCAAATTTATTTGGGTGGGGCGAAAGCGGTTACCAGCCTGACATTAGCGCGTTAGTTGCCCCGAAAAAATAATTAGATTAATTGTTTCTGGTAGGGCTTTCTATTATAATAAGTGTAAGCAAAGCATATTAGAAGAGTGGTCCTTCTAATGCTGAGCAAGCCAAGTGATCTCTTGGCTGAAGGGAGAGAAGTTTTATGCTCACATTTAATATTCGTGGTGAAAACATCGAAGTTACTGACGCAATACGGGATTACGTTGAAAAGCGTATCAGCAAGTTGGAGAAATATTTCGACAACAATGTTGAGGCAATTGCGCATGTCAACCTGAAGGTCTACCAAAACAAGACAGCGAAGGTTGAAGTAACAATCCCACTCCCATACTTGACATTACGGGCAGAGGAAACCTCTCCGGACTTATATGCAAGTGTTGACTTGGTTACGGACAAGCTGGAACGTCAAATTCGCAAGTACAAGACCAAAGTCAACCGTAAGTCACGGGAGAAGGGATACAAGAATCTCGACTTCTCACCAGATACTGACAGTGACAAATCAGCTGACAGTAACGAATTAGAAGTTGTCCGCACCAAGCGCGTTTCGTTGAAGCCAATGGATAACGAAGAGGCCGTCTTACAAATGGACATGCTAGGCCATGACTTCTTTATCTATGAAGATGCTGAAACCAATGGTATCAGCATCGTCTACCGCCGCAATGACGGTCGGTATGGTTTGATCGAAGCCGATAATCAAGATTAAGTAAGTTTAATTTACGAAGCGCCGCGTGCCTGCGGTGCTTTTTTTATGGCCTGTGGTAGGCTACAGGCAGGTGACATCTAGATTTAATCTGCACGCAATCAGGGGCTAATCTCGAACTGGTATGCTAGTCGGAAGGTCATTTTCTGAAAAATGGCGAAACAGATAAAGGTTTAAACTAATTTTGTTAACCCCATTTGTAGTTGCTATCACGCCAAAGAAACCGCTTCACTGTGCGGCGGCTGTGGAGATTTGTTTCATCTTGGCCCGGATAGTGGTAAAATGTAGGTTGATTTATTGCAAATAAATGGGTAACTTTAAATAGACTTACTAAATGTACTGAAGGGAATTCTCACATGGCAAATATTTTGAAACGATGGGTCGAAAGTGATCGCCGGACTTTACGACGCCTCAGTAAATTAGCGGACCAAGTTGGTGCTTACGCTGACGAGTACGCAGAACTTTCAGACGACGATTTGAAAGCAAAAACGCCTGAATTTAAGAAGCGTTATCAAGACGGCGAAACGTTGGACGATTTACTGCCTGAGGCTTTTGCGGCTATCCGTGAAGGTGCCAAGCGGGTCCTCGGTCTCTATCCTTTCCACGTGCAGATCATGGGGGGAATTGTGCTTCATGAAGGGAACATTTCCGAAATGAAGACCGGTGAAGGGAAAACCTTGACCGCCACGATGCCCGTGTACCTGAATGCCTTAGCGGGTAAAGGGGTTCACGTGGTTACGGTTAACGAATACCTGTCTGCGCGGGACGCAACTGAAATGGGTGAACTGTACACTTGGATGGGCTTGACGGTGGGGTTAAACTCCGCTGAAAAGTCTCCTGAAGAAAAGCGCGAAGCCTACAATGCGGACATCACTTATTCAACCAACGGGGAAATCGGGTTCGATTACCTGCGGGATAACATGGTGGTGTACAAAGAAGATATGGTTCAACGACCATTGAACTTTGCGATTGTCGATGAAGTTGACTCCATCTTAATTGATGAAGCCCGGACGCCATTGATTATTTCTGGCCAATCCGAAGGGACAAGTGCCCTGTATCAACGGGTTGACCGTTTCGCAAAGACGCTGCACGAAAAAGACGACTTTAAGATCGACCTGGAATCCAAGACGGTGGCGTTGACCGACACCGGGATTGAAAAGGCCGAAAAGTACTTCAACTTGAAGAACTTATATGACACGGACAACACGGCCTTGACCCACCACATGGACCAAGCGCTGCGGGCCAACTTTATCATGCTACGCGATAAGGATTATGTGGTACAAGATGGTGAAGTCTTGATCGTTGATTCCTTCACTGGGCGGGTCATGGACGGTCGTCGTTACTCTGACGGCCTGCACCAGGCCATTGAAGCCAAGGAAGGCGTCGAGATTCAAGAAGAAACCAAGACCATGGCCAACATTACGTACCAAAACTTATTTCGGATGTACAAGAAGCTCTCCGGGATGACTGGGACGGCCAAGACCGAAGCTGAAGAATTCCGGGAAATCTACAACATGGAAGTTATCACTGTGCCGACCAACAAACCGGTCGTCCGGGTCGATCAACCTGACTTGCTGTACCCAACTCTGGAATCCAAGTTCAACGCGGTCGTTAAGGAAATCAAGACGCTGCACGCCAAGGGGCAACCGATGTTGATCGGGACCGTGGCCGTGGAAACGTCCGAATACCTGTCACAACGGTTGGATCAGGAAAACATCCCTCACGTGGTCTTGAACGCGAAGAACCACGCCAAGGAAGCCGACATCATTCAAAATGCCGGTCAAAAGGGTGCTGTTACCATCGCCACCAACATGGCTGGGCGGGGGACCGATATCAAATTGGGACCCGGCGTGGTTGAAATTGGTGGATTGGCCGTTATCGGGACTGAACGTCACGAATCACGGCGGATCGATAACCAGCTTCGTGGACGTTCCGGTCGTCAAGGGGACCCTGGTATGACGCAATTCTACCTGTCCTTGGAAGATGATTTGATGCGGCGATTCGGTTCTGACCGAGTCAAAGCCTTCTTGGAACGGATGAACGTGGATGGCGAAGATGCCGTTATCCGGAGTCGCATGATCACCAAGCAAGTGGAATCCGCCCAAAAGCGGGTTGAAGGGAACAACTATGATTCCCGGAAGAACGTCTTGCAATACGATGATGTGATGCGCCAACAACGGGACGTCATTTATGGCGAACGGAACCAAGTCATTAACCAAGACAAGTCATTGAAGTGGGTCTTAATGCCAATGATCAAACGGACCGTTGACCGGGTGGTTAACTTGCATACGCAGGGTGACCAATCCGATTGGGACTTGGATACCTTACTGGACTTCGGGATTTCCGCGATGGTTTCCCCAGACAAGATTAGTTTGGATGACTTGAAGGGCAAGACCGCAGACGAGATCAAGGCCTTCTTCATGGGCTTAGCCGAAGACGTTTACGCTGAAAAGCAAAAGCAACTGTACGATCCAGCACAAATGCTAGAATTCGAAAAGGTTGTGCTCTTGCGTTGCGTGGACTCTCATTGGACCGACCACATTGATGCCATGGACCAATTACGACAATCAATTGGGTTACGGGGTTATGGTCAGTTGAACCCGTTGGTTGAATACCAACAAGACGGATTCCGGATGTTTGGGGAAATGATCTCTGACATCGACTACGACGCCACGCGCCTGTTCATGAAGTCTGAAATTCGACAAAATATTACCCGATAAACGGGAACGGACGAGGCGGAAGAGATTCTTTCGCCTCGTTTTTGTGAAAAGAGTGGGACCAAGGGCGCCAGCTTCTTAACTAAAGGTTGCGAGCTTGAACGGAAGGTAGTCCGTGCTGTCCGCCTTACCGTTCGCCAAATTTGGACCGTGACGCTGTGGGAAGGACCGGTCGAAGCCAAAGGGCGGTCTTCAACCTCGCTTCGAGCCGAAAGTCGCGTCTCGAAGACGCCAGTTTCCAAGCAGACCACTTGCAAACTCCCACGGCTGAGTCCAAATTTAGCTCACTCACGGCTACGTGGTAGATAACCCATTACTGTAGATGAACATTGCCATTTCAGGGAAGTTTCGGCTAACTTTGTGGGTGATTTCTGACAGCCATAGGTGATGGCGTAGATTGATTTAATGCCTTTACGCCCGGTCGGCTAAGCAAAAACAAAACTGGTTTAATTGGCGAACAGCAACGATTCGTCTCACTGGACATACACCATTGGTCGTGGGAATAATATAGTTGTTGTTAGTCTTCGAATTAAGGTAATGCTCAGGAGAATAACAAGCTCGCCGGAGTCAATCGGTGACCGATTATGGTCGAGAAAGTCCCGTAATTTGGTAGCGCTGGGGCTAATCAATTCTAGATGATAAGCACTACCGTAACCGATAGTTCGCTAGATGTGCGTTCAGCCGTGGGAGTCCTCCAAGCGGTGAAGTTTGCCGGTTGGAGAACTGGCAGTTTGGAGACGTGATTTTCGGCTCCGAACTGAGGGTCGAGGCCGTCCTTTGGCTCGGCCCGTCCGCCCACAGCGTCCCGACTCATATCTAGCGAACGGCAAGGCGGCCAGCACACACTGTGTCGGATTAAAAAATAACTTAAAAAGGAGCCAACAAACATGGAACTAAGCGATGCGAAACGCGAAATCACTGCCATGAAAGAACAACTCACCGGCTTTAGGGGGTCACTTTGACTTTGATGCCCTGAACGAAAGCATCAGTGTCAATGAGGGTCAAATGGCCCAACCCGGCTTTTGGGATAACGCCCAGGCCGCCCAGAAGTTGATCGACGAGACCAACGAAATGAAGAAAAAAGTTGAGGAATATCAAAAACTGTCTGACCAGGTGGATGACCTAGAAGTCGCCTTGGAATTATTGCAGGCCGAGCCGGACGCCGATATGCAAGCCGAGTTTGAAACCGACTTCGCGGCGGCCAAGAAAGCCTTACAGCAGTACAGTTTAAACATGTTGCTCAACCAAAAATACGATCGGAACAACGCCATTTTGGAAATCCATCCGGGCGCTGGGGGGACTGAATCCCAGGACTGGGGCGAGATGCTCATGCGGATGTACACACGCTGGGCGGAACAGCACCAGTTCAAGGTCACCGTGCTGGATTACCAGGCGGGGGATGTGGCTGGCCTGAGCAGTGCCACGTTGCTGATTGCGGGGCACAACGCTTATGGTTACTTGCGCTCTGAGAAGGGGGTCCACCGGCTCGTGCGGATTTCGCCGTTCGATTCGGCTGGGCGGCGGCACACGTCGTTTGCATCAGTGGATGTCTTACCCGAACTGGATGATTCCGTGGACGTTGAGATCAATCCAGCTGACTTGAAGGTCGACGTTTATCGGGCTTCCGGGGCTGGGGGCCAACATGTCAACAAGACGTCATCGGCCGTGCGAATCACCCACTTGCCAACGGGTATCGTGACCCAAAGTCAGGCCCAACGGTCGCAGTTACAAAACCGACAGACGGCGTTGGGGATGTTGCGGGCCAAATTGTACGAACGTGAAGAAGAGAAAAAGGCCGCTGAAAAGGCCAAGCTGGAGGGCGACCAGATGGATATTGGCTGGGGCTCACAGATTCGCTCCTACGTCTTCCATCCGTACACCATGGTCAAGGACCATCGGACCAACTACGAAACGGGGAACGGCCAAGCCGTCATGGATGGCGACCTTGATCCGTTCATTGACGCTTACCTGCAGTGGCAGTTAAGTCAAAAGAACCCGGACTAATGCGGGGTGAAACACCTATTACTGCCAATTGATGATTAAAATAATGATTGTATGGGTAACGCGAATGTCGTGTTACCCATTTTTATTTCATGATATACTGGGAACAGCTATCTTTTCAGGAAAGGTGTCGATTTCATGCGGACATTTATTGCTTGTAGCACTTACCTGCTGCAGCCGCTGGTTTGGCTGGCGATTTTACGCGTTTGGCTGACCAGTCGCGCGCGGATCAAGTCCGAGCGTCATGATTTTGGAAGTGCCGTTTACAGCGACCACTTCGAACTGCGTCATATGCTGACTCAGGGGGTCGTGTTGGGCCTGGGTCTATCAGTGATCAACCTGGTGATGGGCTTCAGCCTGCCGTTACTCTGGGTCATCATCTACGAAGGCCTGTCGATTCTCACGTTGGTGGTGTTACCAACGACGATTTTGCCGTTGACGCTGATCGTAGTCACCACGGCGTTGACGGTCTTGGGGGGGCCTTACATAACGGGGAAACCGGACCTGTCGGCAATCGGCCTCAATTGGTCAACGGTCGCGGGTGCCAACTATTTGTGGCTGGCCGTCGTATTCTTCCTCTTGTTGGGGCACTGGGTGGCGCATTATGGCGGCCGCTTTGCGAGTCCCAAGATCTATGCCAAGCAGCGGGGTAAACGGATTGCGGGTTATCCGTGGCGTGAGTTCTTAGTGCTGCCGATGGTCACGCTGGTGCCAGGGGACTGGTTGACCAGTCAATGGGCCTTTTGGCCAGTCTTTCATTTTCAAGGAAAAAGTTTTGCCATTTTAGTGATTCCACTGATCTTAGGCCTGCGCTGGACGGTCTTTCGGCAGGCGCCACGAGCCGTGTATCGGCATTTATCCAAGCAGTTCATGTGGTTAGGCGTGGCCGCGGCAGCCTTCTGTGGCTGGACCATGGCGCGCCCGGCCGATTCACCTTACCTATTAATCGTCCTGTTAGTTGGTTATGCGGTTATCCTATGGCGAGCTAAACGCTATGATGAACGCCAACAATTCTGGTATTCTCAGGTCGATGATGGTGTACGTGTCCTAGCGATTCGCCCGCAGACGCCAGCTGTAAAAATGGATCTGGCGGCCGGCGATATTATTTTAGAGTGTAACCATCGTCCCGTGAACAGCGAAACGAGTTTTTATGAGGCCCTCCTCGCCAACCCGGCGTATTGTCATTTGCGCGTGCGGGATATGAATGGCGAGTTAAAGATGACGGAAACAGCTATTTATTCTGGGGCACCGCACGAAATCGGAATCGTTTTATTCAGAGATCAGGAGGGGTAAATCTATGAGTCGAGTCCTAGTCGTCGATGACGAGCCCGCAATTGTGACGTTGTTGCAGTACAACTTGGAGCAAGCGGATTTTCAAGTTGTCACCGCAATTGACGGTGAGCAGGCGTTAAATTTAGCGTTACACGAAAAGTTTGATGTTATTCTGTTGGATTTAATGTTGCCCAAATTGGATGGGGTGGAGGTGACCAAGCGTCTCCGCCAAGAGAAAATTAAGACCCCAATCATCATGGTGACGGCTAAGACTGGGGAATTCGATACAGTCTTTGGCCTGGAACTCGGCGCGGATGATTACATCACCAAGCCATTTAGCCCACGAGAGGTGATTGCCCGGATAAAGGCGGTCATGCGGCGAACGCACGACGATGAACCGCAAGAGCAGGCCCCTAGTAAGGTGGACCATCGCCTGCAGGTCGGGGATCTGACCATCGATCAGGACAAATTTCAGGTCAAACGCGGCGACAAACCGATCGAATTGACGCCCAAGGAATTTGAATTACTGCTATTCTTCGCCAAGCGTCCCGGCAAGGTCTGGAGTCGTGAGCAACTGTTGGAAGGCGTTTGGGGCTTTGACTATAGTGGTCAGACACGGATGGTCGATATTCACGTTTCACATTTGCGAGAAAAAATCGAACGCGACCCCAAGCATCCCGTTTTACTGAAGACGGTCCGTGGCTTCGGTTACACGTTTGAGGCCCAGCCATGATCCGGCAACTGGCCGTGGCATTTGTCGGGCTCGGTGCAGTGAACACGTTGCTGGTGTGGGGGGTACGCGCACCTCACGTGGCGTTGGCAACGCTGGTGGCGTGGTCAGTCGCGTTGCTGGAAACGGTGGTGCTCGGCTATGGTTACCGGTGGTTGACACAACGGATCGCCATTTTGACCAAGAAAGTCGAGGGGATTCGCCACGAAGAAACGCCGGCCCACGTGTTGTTGTCGCCACATGATCCGTTCCAGCAGTTGGCCTTGCAGATCAATTATCTGCAGACACAACAACGTAAGGCGCGGCGGGACATGGCCAGTCAGAATCAGGAATTTGCGACGTTGTTGGATTACCTACCGATTGGCGTGATGGTCATTGACCGTTACCGCAAAGTTGAGTTGGCCAATCCCGCGATGGAACAATTCTTGCAACGCCAGATTTCACCGCGGCGGCACCCGTTTACCCAAGACGTGCAGCAGTTTGAGCTGGCGAGTCTGATCAACGCAGCGCTAAATGATCGACAGACGCAGCACAAGACGTTGAAGCTACCAGGTGTAGTCAAGGAGCGAACGGTTGACGCGCGCGCCATCTACACGGCAACTTCTCAGGACTATTTCCAAGTATTGGTCTTGCTCTATGACGTCACGGAGGTGTACGCCGTCGAACAGATGCAGATGGACTTCGTGTCTAATGCCTCACATGAGTTAAAGACACCGGTCACGGCTATCTCGGGCTTTGCCAAGACGTTGTTGGCGGGGGCTAAGGATGACCCCGAGAAATCAGTCGAGTTCTTAAAGATCATTGACCAGCAGAGTGAACGGCTGGTGGAATTGATCAACGACGTCTTGACGATTTCACACATCGAGTCGGGCAATGCCGTCGAAGTCGCCGAAGTACCGGTCGGCCAGGTGATTGCTAGTCAGGTGGCCTTGTTGACGCCACTAGCAGCGGTCAATGCCGTGACGCTAGTCAATCAGGTGCCCACCACGTTAATGGCAGTCACCGACCAGCACAAGTTCGACCAGATCTTGAAGAACGTGTTGAGCAATGCCATCAAGTACAATCGGCCCCAGGGCACGGTCACGTTGACGAGCAAAGTCACGCCTAAATCGTGGACCCTCACGGTTGCGGACACTGGAATCGGTATCGCCCCCCAAGACCAATTGCGGGTGTTCGAACGCTTCTACCGAGCGGACGTCTCGCATTCCAACCAGTTGGTCAGTGGTAGTGGTTTAGGCCTAGCCATCGTGCGCGAACTGGTCCAATCATTAAATGGCAAGATCGACTT
Organism: Levilactobacillus yiduensis; assembly: GCF_024718525.1. Classification (NCBI taxonomy): domain Bacteria; kingdom Bacillati; phylum Bacillota; class Bacilli; order Lactobacillales; family Lactobacillaceae; genus Levilactobacillus; species Levilactobacillus yiduensis. The sequence continues at coordinate 103,398 of NZ_JAMXAZ010000003.1, read as the reverse complement.
ACAAAGCACCCCCGACGTCGGCACCCAGGTCACGATGACCTTTCCGGTGGCCTAGTTGGTGATGTGCGAACTAAAAAACTATCAGGACGTAGCCAGGGGATGGTTGCGTCCTTTTGCTTAAACGGATTAAATTCATGCGCGACGCCTCGTTTTGAGGCGGAAGACCGCTCTTTGGTTGGAGGTGTTTGCTCATGGCAGACGGAAAAACCGGCAGCCCCAGGCAGTGATTTGGTTAGCGCCAGGTGCCGATTTACCTAAAAATGATCGCCACCCAGCATGATTTCGACAAAAATTAGCCTGATACGGGATATATTTACACAACCTTTACAATACGTCTACATGACATTTACATTGATTCGGTATACTAAATTTTGAAATGGTTGGGCCAATGACGCGCAGCCAATTTAGGAGGTTACGGTATGTCGAAAAAACGCTGGGTGCAGGGCCTGGTCTTGGTGGTGCTGGTGGCATTGGGAGTCTTTGCCTACCAAACACGGCAGGTCAGTCACGCGGGAGAATCCATTACCGCGGTGGGCTCAACTGCGCTCCAACCCTTAGTTGAAGCCGCCGGTGAGCAGTATACGGGCGAACACCTGGGCACGTTCATTAACGTGCAGGGTGGTGGTACGGGGACTGGTCTCAGTCAGATCCAAGAGGGCGCCGTGCAAGTCGGAAATTCCGACCTCTTTGCCGCCGAACAAAAGGGGATTCGAGCAGACGAGCTGGTCGATCACCGGGTCGCGGTCGTGGGGATTACCCCGATTGTGAACAAGCGGGTAGGCGTGCAGAATCTCTCGACACACCAACTGATTCAAGTCTTCACGGGTCAAGTGACCAACTGGAAACAAGTTGGCGGCGCTGACCTCCCCATCGTTTTAATCAACCGGGCGCAGGGAAGTGGGACTCGGGCCACCTTTGAACAGTTTGGACTGAAGAAACACCGGTCGAAAACGGCCCAAGAACAAGATTCTTCCGGGATGGTCCGCTCAATCGTGGCGACCACGCCGGGAGCTATTAGCTACGTGGCTTTTTCTTACGTGGATCGGACCGTGCAGGATGTGTCATTGAATCACGTGGCGCCCACGGAAGATAACGTGACTACAAATAAATGGCCAATCTGGTCTTATGAACATTTATACACGAAGGGTCAGCCCACGGGCTTAACCAAGAAATTCATTGCTTACGTCCAGTCTCCCGCCATTCAAAAAACATTGGTCCGCCAACTGGGGTACCTTTCCCCAAATCAAATGTCGGTGGAACGCGATGCAACGGGACACATTACCAAGACGGGAGGCGCGTAGGATGAAGAGTACCCAACAACTAGAACGACAATTAAAGCGGCGCTCCAAGGCCGCCAAATTAGAAATCTGGGGCCGACTGGTCAGCTTGACGGCTCTGTTACTAATCGTAGCGGTGGTCGTGGGCATCATCGGATTCGTTGCCTCTAAAGGAATCGCCACATTTACCAGCAACCACGTCAATCTGTGGGACTTCTTGACTGGCAAGAGCTGGAACCCAGGTATTACTGATGCGCAGGGCAAGCCGGAAGTCGGCGCGCTGCCGATGATCGTCGGGTCCTTTCTGATTACGATCTTATCCGCCATCGTGGCAACGCCATTTGCCATTGGTACGGCGGTCTTTATGAATGAAATCTCCCCCAATAAAGGGGCAAAGATCTTACAACCCGTGACTGAACTGCTGGTGGGAATTCCCTCCGTGGTTTACGGGTTCATCGGGCTGTCCGTCGTGGTCCCAACCACGCGGGCACTCTTTGGCGGCAGTGGTTTTGGGATCCTATCCGGGACCTGCGTGCTGTTCGTCATGATTCTACCAACGGTCACCTCAATGAGTGCCGATGCGTTGCGTGCCGTACCGCGTTACTACCGGGAAGCCTCACTGGCCCTGGGTGCCACGCAATGGCAGACCATCTACAAGGTCGTCTTGCGTGCCGCTACGCCAGGGCTGATGACGGCCGTGGTCTTCGGGATGGCTCGGGCCTTCGGTGAAGCCTTAGCCGTACAAATGGTGATTGGGAACGCCGCGTTGATGCCAAATAGCCTGGTTTCTCCGTCGTCCACGCTGACGTCGGTGCTGACCACGGGTATTGGGAACACGGTCATGGGGTCACTGCAAAACAATGCCCTGTGGTCACTGGCCCTCGTGCTCTTACTGATGTCGTTAGTCTTTAACTTAATTATTCGTTTGATTGGTCGAAAGGGGCGTTTGCAATAATGAATTCGAAAACGCAAAACAAGGTGGCCATCGGCGGCCTCTACGGGATCGCCGGTTTCGTGGTCCTCATCTTGCTGGCCCTGCTCGGCTTCATCTTAGTGAGTGGGGTGCCACAATTGAGCTGGCACTTCTTGACCGCACCAGGCAAGGCCTTCTTGAAAGGCGGGGGTGTGGGCGTGCAGCTCTTCAACTCCTTTTACCTGTTGATCTTGGCCATGCTGATTTCCTTTCCGATTGCTTTGGGCGCAGCCATTTACCTGTACGAATACGCCAAGGACAATTGGTTAACCACCACGATTCGCACGGCAATTGAAATCCTGAGTTCACTACCATCCGTGGTCGTGGGGCTTTTCGGGTTCTTGTTCTTCGTGGTCAAGTTACACCTGGGCTTCTCGATTCTCTCGGGTGCCTTTGCCTTGACCTTCTTCAACCTGCCGCTACTGACGCGGAGCATTGAAGATTCGCTGCGGACCATCAGTGATGTGCAACGCGAAGGGGGCCTGGCGCTGGGATTATCGCGGTGGGAGACCGTTTCACGGGTCATCTTACCTGCCGCCGTGCCAAGTATCCTAACGGGGGTTATCCTCAGTGCGGGGCGGGTCTTCGGTGAAGCGGCCGCTCTGATCTACACGGCCGGCCAAAGCGCCCCAGCCTTGAACTTTGCTGATTGGAACCCGTTCAATATCTCCAGTCCCTTAAACCCGATGCGGCCAGCCGAAACACTGGCGGTTCACATTTGGAAGATTAATTCTGAAGGCATCATGCCGGATGCCAAGGCCATTTCATCAGGGTCGTCGGCTGTCTTAGTGATCGCCATCTTGCTGTTTAACTTTGCCGCCCGGTATCTGGGCAAGCGCTTGTACAAACGCCTAACGTCGGCGTAGAGGAGGTTAGTCCATGTTTGTCAATAACGATGTCGCCAATGCGATGGAAGACCGGCACGTCATCACCCTAAATGATCCAGACCACCCGGTGATTCTATCCACAGAAGACCTCCACGTTTATTACGGCAAGAAGGAAGCGTTGTTTGAAGGTGACCTGCAATTTGCTAGTAATCAAATTACCGCGCTGATCGGTCCATCCGGTTCCGGTAAGTCCACGTACTTGCGGTCGTTGAACCGAATGAATGACCGTATCGCCACGGTAACCGGGAAAATCATGTACCGCGGCGTGGACATCAACCAACCGGACATCGACGTCTACGAGATGCGGCGACGGGTGGGGATGGTGTTTCAACGGCCCAACCCATTTGCCAAATCCATCTACGATAACATTGCCTTTGCCTTGCGCCTGCGAGGGGTCACGAATAAGCATCAGCTGGATGAAATCGTAGAGACGTCGTTGAAGCAAGCCGCACTGTGGGATCAGGTCAAAGACGACCTGAATAAGAGTGCGCTCGCGCTGTCTGGTGGGCAGGCGCAGCGGTTGTGTATCGCTCGGGCCATCGCCATCAAGCCAGATATCTTATTGTTAGACGAACCAGCCAGTGCGTTGGATCCGGTGTCGACCGGGCAACTGGAAGACACGTTGTTGTCACTTAAGCAGCATTACACGATTATCATTGTCACCCACAACATGCAACAGGCCGCGCGGATCAGTGAATATACGGCATTTTTCAATCAGGGGCGGGTGTTGGAATACGACACCACGAGCCATATCTTTACCAATCCGTCGGTTCAGGTGACCAGTGATTATGTTTCGGGGAACTTTGGTTAAGAGGAGGAAGAATTAATGAAAGAAGAAATTTTAACGACGCAAGACCTGCATTTGTATTACGGGGATAAAGAAGCGTTAAAAGGTATCAACTTGAATTTTGATGAGAAGGGGATCACCGCGTTGATCGGGCCTTCTGGTTGTGGCAAGTCCACGTACTTGCGAACGCTGAACCGGATGAACGACCTGATTCCCAACGTGACGATCACCGGGACCATCAAGTTCAAGGGCGAGAACCTGTACGCGCCCAATGCGGACACCGTACAGATTCGTAAGGAAATTGGCATGGTCTTCCAGCAACCGAACCCCTTCCCATTTTCCATCTATGATAATGTCATCTATGGACTCCGAATCGCCGGAGAAAAGGACAAGGAAAAGTTGGACGCCGTCGTTGAAAAGTCCCTGCGGCAAGCCGCCGTTTGGGATGAAGTGAAGGACCACTTACACGAAAGTGCCTTGGCCTTGTCCGGTGGGCAACAGCAACGGGTCTGCATCGCGCGGGTCCTGGCCGTTTCACCCGAAATTATTCTGCTGGACGAACCAACCAGTGCCTTGGATCCAGTGTCCAGTAGCCAAATTGAAGCAACTCTCTTGAATTTACGTCACGATTATACGATTATTATTGTGACCCACAACCTCCAGCAGGCTTCGCGGATTGCGGACCGGACCGCGTTCTTTATGAACGGGGAGCTGATTGAAGTGGATCAGACCAAGAACATTTTTATGAACCCAGCCAACAAGCAAACTGAAGATTACATCAGCGGTCGCTTTGGGTAAGGAGGAAGTATATGCGCAGATTATTTGATGATGAGCTAGCGGATTTAGACGCAGACTTTACTGAAATGGGGATGCTGGTCAGTGAGACCATCGAGCAAGCCGTGAACGCGTTTACTAACCGCGACGCCGTTGCTGCCCAACAATTGATCGACCAGGACCATAAAATCAACGAACGAGAAATCGCGTTGGAAAAGAAGACGTTTGAGATGATTGCGTTGTACCAACCCGTGACGACAGATCTGCGAGAAATCGTGACGATCTTAAAGGCCGTTTCGGAATTGGAGCGCGCCGGGGACCACGCCCGTAACATCGCGCACGCTGCGATTAAATTTGGCACGAAGCAAAAGATTCCCGTGCTCGAGCAGCTCATGAATCAAATGGGGCAGATGACCACGCAAATGGTCAAGGACGTGTTGACGGCCTACGTCAACAAGGATGAACACCAAGCCCGTCAATTGGCAGAAGTTGACCGGGAATTGGACCAGTTGAATCACCAGGTGCGGGCCAACAGCTACGAGCAAATGCGGCTGGACCCAGCATTTGAAACTGGCGCGTCCATCTACTTGAACGTGGCCCAAGACCTCAGTCGCATCGGGGATTACGTTACCAACGTCTGTGAATGGGTCGTCTACCTGAAATCCGGGCAGATTATTGAGCTGAATACGGCGAGCCAGGATAGCGCTAGCGAATAGGCGTTGTGGGTTTTACCTGCAGAAGTTTAATCTAAATTGAAGATTTACCCGAACGGCCACTGAAGACTTGCTTTCAGTGGCCGCTTTGGGTATTCTTGCCCTAGCGAGTGTCTTGGGGTGGGGGTGCCAGGCCTCAAAACGAACCGGCAGGCCACGTTTTAAGCTGGCGGTGTCTCCCATGGCTGGCAACTGATTTCACTAGCTACCCCCATTTATCAGATTTCGCCGCCGAAACTAGGGCGATTACTGGATTTACCCCGGGCTTTTCGGATATGATAGAAGCACTTAAACTTACTTTAAAAGGAGTTGTCCGCCTATGGCAGAGAAAAAACGTCTGGTCCGTTCCCGTACAAACCGTTTAGTCGGTGGGGTATTGGGCGGCTTTGCAGACTATTTTGGTTGGAACGCAAACTTATTGCGTTTGATTTATGTGTTGGTTTCCCTGGCGATTCCCACGCACGGCGTCTTGGGATTGTTGGTGTACGTAGTGGTCATGACCTTCATGCCGCTGGATGATTCACGGCCGAACACGCCGAACTTTCGCGACTTGTTTCGCGGCGGGCCCGCCTCACCGCAGGAACCTGATCGTAAGGTCATTCACGATGTCACGGAACAAGATGTGAAAGACCATCACAAGGACGGTGAGTAGCATGCGCTTTTGGCCGAGAATCTTGGTGAACGCGGTTATCTTTTTAGCGCTGGCTGGCTTTTTCCAAAGTTCACTAGCGGGTGGGCTACAAAATACGTTCTACGTCTCCAGTGTCTGGATCGCGCTACTGGCTAGCTTTGTGTTGGCGTTGTTAAATGCCGTGGTGAAGCCGATTTTGTTCGTGCTGTCCCTGCCCATCACCATTTTGACACTGGGATTGTTCAGTGTGGTGCTCAACGCTATCATGCTGGAATTGACCTCGTGGTTTGTGGGCAGTAACTTTGGCTTCAGTTCATTTGGGACGACGCTGATCATCGCCATCCTCATGTCTCTGTGCAACGCCATTATCAGTGATCACTTTGCGCGGGACTAAAACCGGTTTAATTTGGTGGGAGTTCCCACGTGAAAGTGCTAAAATTAGAGTAGTTTACTATGCAGTAAGGAGGAGCGCCCATGACAGAAAGTGTCACGGTGGCCGAGCTCGTCAAAGCCAACCGCTTAGATGTGTATTCCGGCGAAGAAAATCTGAATCGGCAGATTACGACCAGTGATATTTCCCGACCAGGTTTGGAATTAACCGGTTATTTTAACTATTATCCAGCAAAACGGGTTCAACTGCTGGGAATTACCGAAACGTCCTTTGCAAAGGGCATGAGTCACAAGAAGTTACTCGACGTGATGCGTAAGATGTGTCAGCCGGAGACCCCGGCATTTGTGATCTCGACGCAACTCGATCCGCCAGAGGAATTGAAACAATCCGCTGATGAGGCGGGTATTCCCATCCTAGGGACCAAGTTGACTACGTCGCGGGTCCTCAGTAACATGACCAATTTCTTGGAAGGCAAGCTTGCGGAACGCCAATCCGTTCACGGGGTCTTGGTCGATATCTACGGTGTCGGTGTCATGATTACCGGCGATTCTGGTGTCGGTAAGAGTGAAACAGCCTTGGAGCTGGTCAAACGGGGTCACCGGTTGATTGCGGATGACCGGGTCGAAGTTTACCAGCAAGATGAACAGACCTTGGTCGGCGCTGCGCCAGCGATTCTGAGTCACCTCCTGGAAATTCGGGGGATCGGGATCATCGACGTCATGAACTTGTTTGGAGCCGGGGCGGTCCGCAGTGAAACGGACATCGACCTGATCGTCCATCTGGAGTTGTGGAAGGATGACAACCACTTTGATCGGCTGGGCAACAACGACGAAACCCAACGATTCTTTGACGTGGTCGTGCCTAAAATCAGCGTTCCGGTTAAGACCGGGCGGAATTTGGCCATCATCATCGAAGCCGCAGCCATGAACTTCCGGGCCCGCTCGATGGGGTATGACGCTACCAAAGTCTTTGACGAAAACTTAAAGCGCTTAATTAAACAAAACGGAAATAAATCATAAGGGAGATGGGCGTTATCTTTTCACCTATTGTGGCGGCGCTTAACCCCATTGCCATTCATTTAGGACCCATTGCGGTCCATTGGTACGGTGTCATTATTGCGACCGGTGTCATCATTGCGGTGACCTTGGCTGTGCGCGAAGGCAATCGACGTGGTATCAAGTCCGACGACATTTACGACATGATTCTGTGGGCCTTGCCAGCCGCCTTGATTGCGGCGCGGGCCTACTACGTCATCTTCCAGTGGCCGTATTATCAGCAGCATCCAGGCGAGATCATTGCCATTTGGGACGGTGGGATCGCCATCTACGGCTCGCTGATTGGGGCCGGGCTGGTCGTGTATTTCTTCTGCCGGTCGCGGTTCATTCCGGTCTGGTTGATGCTCGATGTGGCCGCACCGACAGTGATCCTGGGCCAAGCCATTGGCCGCTGGGGCAACTTCATGAATCAAGAAGCCTTCGGGCGGGTCACCAGTCTGGCCTTCTTACAGGGGCTGCATCTACCCCAGTGGGTCATTGATCAAATGCTGATCAATGGGGCCTATCGCCAGCCGACCTTTTTGTATGAATCGACTTGGAGCCTGATGGGCTTCGTCGTCTTGATGAGTCTGCGGCATTACCCGGGGCTATTCAAACAAGGCGAGGTCTTCTTGGCTTACGTCATGTGGTATTCGTTCGGCCGTTTCTTCATCGAGGGGATGCGGACGGACAGTCTGATGTTGTTCAACGTTATTCGGGTGTCACAGCTGTTGTCGGTCGTTTTGTTTGTCGGGGCCTTGATCATTTGGATCAGTCGGCGGCGGTCAGTTACGCCACCAATCGCCTACCTAGACGGCAATCCGTTCCAAGAAAAATCTAATCTTTCTAAATAAGGAGAATCCATTACTATGTCAGAGAAAATTGCAGTACTCGGTGCCGGTTCATGGGGATCAATCTTAGCGAGCGTTTTGGACGAAAATGGTCATGACGTCCGCTTGTGGTCGTACAATCCTAAGCAGGTTGAGGAATTAAATACGCAGCACACGAACACGCATTACATCAAGGACTTTACGTTTTCTCCGTCGTTAGTGGCTTACTCTGATTTGGCGAGTGCCCTCGACAACGTGGACGCCATCTTGTTCGTGGTGCCAACCAAGGCCATCCGTTCCGTGGCAGCACAAGTCGCAGCCATCCTAAAGGAAAAGAACCTGAAGCCAGAATTGATCCACGCTAGCAAGGGGATCGAACAGAAGACTTACAAGCGGCTGTCACAGGTCTTGGAAGAAGAAATTCCTGCCGAAAACCGCAAGGCCGTCACGGTCGTTTCTGGTCCCAGTCATGCGGAAGACGTGGCCCGTAAGGATATCACCTTGGTCACGGCGGCTAGCTTGAGTCCGGATGCGGCAAAATATGCCCAAAAATTATTTATGACGTCTTACTTCCGGGTCTACACCAACCCCGATATCATTGGGGTGGAAATTGGTGCGGCCTTGAAGAACATCATCGCGCTGGGTGCCGGGGCCTTACATGGCCTGGGTTACGGCGACAACGCCAAGGCCGCATTGATGACGCGGGGCTTGGCAGAAATTTCACGGTTAGGGACTTCGTTTGGGGCGGATCCTATGACCTTTATCGGCCTGTCTGGTGTCGGTGACATCATCGTGACGGCTACCAGTGCCAACTCACGGAACTGGCGCGCCGGCGATGAACTGGGCCGCGGCGAAAAGCTGGATGACGTCATCAGCCACATGGGCATGGTGATCGAAGGCTTGGCCACGACTAAGGCCGCTTACGAGCTTTCCCGTGAACGTGGCGTTTCGATGCCAATCACGGAAGCTATTTACCAAGTTATTTATGAGGGCAAAGACATTCGCACGGCCATTTCTGAGCTGATGCAACGCGAAGGTCGGTCTGAGTTTTAAAAATTTTCTGGGGATACGAGGAAGGATAGTTTACTTATGAGAAAAGTTAGAAAAGCTGTGATTCCAGCCGCAGGTTTGGGTACCCGTTTCTTGCCAGCCACCAAGGCGCTTGCCAAGGAAATGCTGCCCATCGTCGACAAGCCAACGATTCAATTCATCGTTGAGGAAGCCCGCAAGTCAGGAATCGAAGACATTGTGATCGTTGACGGGAAATCCAAGCGGTCAATCGAAGATCATTTCGACTCCAACCCCGAACTGGAAGCCAACCTGGAAGCCAAGCACAAGGATGAACTATTGCGCCAGGTCCAAGAGACCACGGGCATGAACCTTTACTTCATCCGGCAACCGTACCCCCGCGGCTTGGGGGATGCGGTCTTGACTGCCAAGGCCTTCATCGGCGACGAACCCTTCGTGGTGATGTTGGGCGATGACATGACCGACAGCAAGGTACCGCTGACCAAGCAATTGATGGACCGTTACGAACAAACGGGCGCCTCAACGCTGGCCGTCATGCGGGTCCCTCACAAGGATACGGCCAAGTATGGGGTCATCAATCCCTCAGAAGAGACCGCGCCGGGGCTGTACAACGTTACGAACTTTGTGGAAAAGCCACAACCTGACGAAGCGCCCAGTGATCTGGCCATTATCGGCCGCTACCTGTTTACCCCAGAGATTTTTGAAGCCCTGGAAAACACGCCGGTCGGCTTGGGCAACGAATTGCAATTGACCGATGCCATTGATAATTTGAACAAGACGCAACGGGTCTTTGCCCACGAATACACGGGCAAGCGCTTTGACGTCGGCAACAAGTTTGGCTGGATTCAAACGAACATTGAATACGGCTTGAATCATCCAGAAACGAAGGACCAACTGCGCGCCTACATTAAAGAACTTGGTGCCAAGCTCAACAAGGCCGATGAAAAAGCGTCCAAGGCAAAATAGGTGACAAACTTACTTTTTAATAGTAAAGTGGACGGTATCATCAAGGCATGAGTGGAAGGGAGCGTTACGCTTGAAGAATTATGATGTAATCGTGATTGGTGCCGGCCCCGGTGGTATGACGGGCGCACTGTACGCTTCACGGGCTAATTTATCAGTATTAATGTTGGACCGCGGCATCTACGGTGGTCAAATGAACAACACGGCAGCCATTGAAAACTACCCAGGCTTCAAGTCCGTCCTCGGACCAGACTTGGCCAAGGACATGTATGAAGGCTCGACCCAATTTGGCGCTGAATTTGCCTACGGAAGTGTCGAAGCTATCGAAGATCATGGTGACCACAAGGTGGTTAAGACCGACGATGGGGACTACGCTGCCAAGGCAGTCATCATTGGGACGGGTTCCGAGTACAAGAAGCTCGGCGTTCCTGGCGAAGATAAATTCGGTGGCCGGGGTGTTTCCTACTGCGCGGTCTGCGACGGAGCGTTCTTTAAGAACCGGGAAGTCGCAGTCATCGGTGGCGGGGACTCCGCTGTTGAAGAAAGCCTCTACTTGGCTGGGTTGGCTTCCAAAGTCACAGTCTTTGTTCGGCGGGACCAATTACGGGCCCAAAAGATCTTACAGGACCGGGCTTTCGCGAACGACAAGATCGAATTCGTTTGGAACACGAACGTCACTGAAATCTTGGGCGACGACATGAAGGTTACCGGTGTGGCCATCAAGAACAACCAGACCGGCGAGACCGGTGAAAAGGCTGTGAGTGGGGTCTTCATCTACGTGGGGAATCTCCCAATGACGGACGCCTTCACGGACCTCGGCATCACGGATGATGCTGGCTGGATCAAGACGGACGAACACATGCAGACGGCTGTTGCTGGCATCTTTGCCATCGGTGACGTGCGGCAAAAGGACTTGCGGCAAATCACCACGGCTGTTGGCGACGGTGGTATCGCCGGCCAACAAGCCTTCAGCTACATCGAAGACTTAAAGGCTGCGGCTACTAAATAATTAGAAATGAACGAATGGCAATTGCTGGTATTTTCTGGTGGTTGTCATTTTTTGTGGCCGATATTTATTTTGGGCCGAATTTATCGAGTAAAAAACTGATAATACGCAACTAGCAGAAACGTCGTTGAAATGGCAAAGTTCATCCACATTAATGGTGAATCTGTTATGTAGCCGGAGTTCGTCAAATATGAGCTCAGCCGTGGGAGTTCCCTTAGTGGCACGGTTCACGCCGGTTAGGGAACTGGCGTCTTTGAGACGCGGTCTTTCGGCTCAAAGACGAGGAGACGAGACCGCTTTTTGGCTCGTCCCGCCGCCCACCGCGTTCCAGCTCATATTTGGCGAACGGGAGGCGGTCAGCCCAGCCAATGCCTGACTATTTCAGGTAGGAATAGATGAATTCGACCACGGAAAAGTGGTAAGCTGAAAGCAATCACTGAACCACGAGACAAAAACTAAAGGAGCTGACGTGAACCATGGGAATGAACCAATTTTTGCAAAGCTTGAGTGACTTGGAAACGATTGACCGGGCTCCCGGTTACTTTAAATTCGAACAACACTCCGTTGCTGCCCATTCGTTTAAGGTGGCGGAAGTGGCCCAGTTCTTAGGGGACGTTGAGGAACAAGACGGCCATGAGGTCAACTGGCGGTTGCTTTACGAAAAGGCGTTGAATCATGACTACACGGAACGATTTATCGGGGATATCAAGACGCCGGTCAAGTACGCGACGCCGCAACTCCGCCAGATGCTGGCCGACGTGGAAACGTCTTTGACGGCGAACTTTATTAAAAATGAAATTCCGGAACAGTTCCAGGCCGCCTACACCCGCCGTTTGGGTGAGGGGAAAGACGACACGCTGGAAGGCCAGATTCTTTCCGTTGCCGATAAGGTCGACCTGCTGTACGAATCCTTTGGCGAGATTCAAAAGGGTAATCCGGAACCCGTCTTCACCGAGATCTACCGCGAAAGCCTCAGTACGATTTTGAAATTCAAACAGATGGCCTGCGTTCAATATTTCCTGTCAGCCGTCTTACCGGAAATGTTGTCCGCAGACTTTAGTGACCGGCAGAAATTAGCCGAATTAACAGACCAGTTATTGGAGGCCAAAAAGTGAAATTAGCAGAAGTGTGGAACCAACACCTGACGGGTGCCACGGTGCGGCCCTTGACGCACGAAGATGATGAGCTGATCTATCAATTTCAAGCGGCGCATCCGGAATACTTTGCCCACTTTCAAGACCATCCCGTGACTCGGCAGGAAGCCATTCAAGATGTGACCGATGTGCCGTTGAACGCGTTGCCAGAGCAGAAGGCCTACCTGGGGATTTTCCGCGATGACCACTTGGTCGTGTTGGTTGACCTGATCATTGACTACCCGCTGCCAAGTCTGGTGTGGTTGGGGATGTGGCTGCCTGCTAAGTCGTTAAGCACGGCCGATTCCGCCGCCTTTTATGCCAGTCTAGTGGCGACCTTGAAGGAAGCCCAAGCCGTACAACTGCAGCTGAGCGTCTTCATGGGTGACCGGCAAATGCAGCAATTTTGGACCGACCAAGGCTTGGCCGCAATGCAGACCACAGCCGTCGTACGCGGCGAACGGGTCGCCAACGTGACGATTTACCAAGATAAATTTTAAGTAGGTCGTCAAACTGGCGAAAGTATGTTCGGTATGGTAGAATATTTGAGCGTGATGAGTTTGGATTTGCGTCCAGACTCTTTTTGCGATTGACGCTGATTTGTGCCGGGAGACCGGCATTCAGCACACAAAAAAATTCTAAGTGTAAACGGTACAGTAGGGAGGTTACCATGCATGATTGATCGACAAACGGACCGCAAGTTTGATCTGGTTTCTAAATACAAGCCTACCGGCGACCAGCCACAAGCCATCAAGCAGTTGACCGATGGCATTGAGAGTGGCGAGAAGGCCCAGATCCTGTTGGGGGCTACCGGGACCGGGAAGACGTTCACAATTTCTAATGTGATTAAGAATGTGAACAAGCCCACATTGGTCCTGTCACACAACAAAACGTTGGCGGGCCAACTTTATGGGGAGTTCAAGCAGTTCTTCCCCAATAACGCGGTGGAGTACTTTGTGAGTTACTATGATTACTATCAACCGGAAGCCTACGTGCCTTCGAGCGATACCTATATCGAAAAGGACTCGTCCATTAACGATGAAATCGATAAGCTGCGGCACTCCGCGACCAGCTCCTTGCTAGAACGTAACGACGTCATCGTCGTGGCCTCCGTTTCCTCCATCTTCGGATTAGGGGATCCTACCGAATATAAAAACCACGTGGTCTCACTGCGGGTTGGCCAGGAAATTGAACGCGATGCCTTACTGCGCAAATTGGTCAACATTCAATTTGAACGTAACGACTATGACTTCCAGCGGGGCCGGTTCCGGGTCCACGGCGATGTGGTCGAAATCTTCCCCGCGTCACGCGATGAACGGGCGTTGCGGATCGAGTTCTTCGGCGACGAGATCGACCGGATTCGTGAGGTCGACGCGCTGACTGGTGAAATCGTGGGCGACCGCGAACACGTGGCCATTTTCCCGGCGACCCACTTTATGACCAATGATGACATCATGGCCAAGGCCACGGCTGGCATCGAAGGCGAGTTAAAGGACCGGGTAGCCGAACTGGAGAACGGTGGCAAGCTACTAGAGGCCCAACGTCTCAAGCAACGGACCACCTATGATTTGGAAATGATGCGGGAAATGGGCTATACCAGTGGGATTGAAAACTATTCGCGCTGGATGGACGGCCGTAAAGCCGGCGAGCCACCATACACGTTATTGGACTTCTTCCCCAAAGACTTCTTGCTAGTCGTCGATGAATCTCACGTGACGATGCCTCAGGTTCGGGGGATGTACAACGGTGACCGGGCGCGGAAGCAACAGCTGATTGATTACGGGTTCCGGTTGCCGAGTGCGCTGGATAACCGGCCACTCAAGCTAAACGAAGTCGAAGACCACATCAACCAAGTGGTCTACATGTCAGCCACGCCCGGACCTTACGAAGAGGCCCAAACGGATCACGTAGTACAACAGATCATTCGGCCAACTGGCTTGCTTGATCCCACCATTGAAGTGCGGCCAATCATGGGGCAAATGGATGACCTGGTGGGCGAAATCAATGCCCGCGTTGAGAAGAACGAGCGGACGTTTGTCACGACGCTGACCAAGAAGATGGCGGAGGACTTGACGGATTACCTCAAGGATCTGGGCATCAAGGTCGCTTATCTACACTCGGACATCAAGACGTTGGAACGAACGGAGATCATGCGCGACTTGCGGTTAGGCAAGTATGACGTGTTGGTCGGTATCAACCTGTTGCGTGAAGGAATCGATATTCCAGAAGTGTCCTTGATTGCCATCTTGGATGCCGACAAGGAAGGGTTCCTGCGTAACGAGCGGTCGTTGATTCAGACGATTGGTCGGGCGGCGCGGAACTCACACGGTCACGTCATCATGTACGCGGATACCGTGACAGAATCCATGCAAGCCGCGATGGATGAGACGGCGCGTCGGCGGAAGGTCCAGATTGCCTATAACAAGGAACACGGCATTACGCCAACCACCATCATCAAGCCAATTCGTGATCTGATTGCGGTCACCAAGAAGAATGACAACGCCGATGAGAAGGATGACTTCGTGGCGAGTGACTTCGAGGATATGGACAAGCCGGATCAAGAAAAGCTGATTGCCCGTCTGGAAGATGAGATGCGTGCGGCGGCCAAGAAGTTAGACTTTGAACAGGCCGCTTCACTGCGCGATACGATTATGGATATGAAGACCGAGATCGGTGATTAGGGAAGTAAGGAGATTTCAATTTGGCAAACGATAAAATCGTGATTCACGGGGCCCGTGCCCACAACTTAAAAGATATTGACGTGACGATTCCCAAGAACAAGCTGGTCGTTATCAGTGGCCTGTCAGGCTCTGGGAAGAGCTCACTGGCCTTTGACACGCTGTACGCGGAAGGGCAACGTCGCTACGTGGAAAGTCTATCGTCATACGCGCGCCAGTTCTTGGGGCAAATGGATAAACCGGACGTTGACTCGATTGACGGGTTAAGCCCGGCCATTTCTATCGACCAGAAGACGACCTCCAAGAACCCGCGGTCGACCGTGGGGACGGTTACGGAGATCAACGACTACCTGCGGCTCTTATGGGCGCGGGTCGGGACCCCCATCTGTCCCAATGATGGGACCAAGATCACCAGCCAAAGCGTTGAACAGATGGTTGACCAAGTCTTAGCCCTGCCAGAACGCACCAAGATGCAGATCTTGTCGCCCATCGTGCGGGCCAAGAAGGGGCAACACAAGAAGATTTTCGAAAAGATTCAACGAGAGGGCTTCGTCCGGGTTCGCGTCGATGGCGAGACCATGGATATTAGCGAAGTTCCCGAACTCAACAAGAACCAGAACCACGACATCGCAATCGTCATCGATCGGGTCGTGGTCAAGAAGGGTATTCGTTCGCGGCTGTTTGATTCCTTTGAAGCGGCCTTGCGGTTAAGCGGCGGCTATGCCATCGCCGATTTGATCGATGGCGAGCCAATGATCTTTTCTGAACACTACGCCTGTCCCGTCTGTGGGTTCACGGTGGGGGAATTGGAACCGCGCCTGTTCTCCTTTAACGCGCCCTTTGGTGCCTGCCCAGACTGTGACGGGTTAGGTGTGAAGTTGGAAGTCGACTTGGATCTGGTCGTTCCTGACAAGACCAAGACGCTGCGTGAAGGGGCCTTAGCGCCCTGGAACCCCATCAGTTCGCAATACTACCCGGCACTGCTGGAACAGGCCTGTGCCGCCTTTAACGTCGATATGGACACGCCATTTGAGCAGTTGTCCAAGACCGACCAAGCACTGGTCCTTTATGGATCTCAGGGCAAGGAATTCCATTTTCATTATGAAAATGACTTCGGTGGGGTCCGCGACGTGGACGTTGAATTCGAAGGGGTTATTCCCAACGTCAACCGGCGTTACCACGAAACCAACAGTGACTTCACCCGCGACGTCATGCGTAAATACATGACCGAGTTGACTTGCCAAACCTGCCACGGCTTCCGGCTGAACCGGCAGGCTTTGAGTGTTAAGATCAACCACCAACACATCGGGGAAGTCTCTGATCTGCCCGTGGAAAAGGAATTGGCCTTCTTCCAGGACCTGAGTTTTGGCGAACAAGATCAAGTCATCGCCCAACCCATTTTAAAGGAAATTCGGGATCGACTGACATTCTTACGAAACGTGGGCTTGGATTACCTGACGCTGAGTCGTTCGGCCCGAACCCTGTCCGGTGGGGAAGCCCAACGGATTCGGTTGGCCACGCAAATTGGCTCCAACTTGTCCGGGGTCCTGTACATTCTGGATGAACCGTCGATTGGGCTGCACCAACGGGACAACGACCGGTTGATTGCGTCATTGAAACAAATGCGCGATCTGGGCAACACGCTGATCGTCGTTGAACACGACGAGGACACTATGCGGGCGGCCGACTACATCGTCGACATCGGCCCGGGTGCCGGGGAAAACGGGGGTCACGTGATGGCCGCCGGCACTCCTAAGCAGGTCATGCGGTCGCGCAAGTCCTTGACGGGGCAATACCTGGCTGGGAAAAAATACATTCCAGTGCCACTCGAACGGCGGACCGGTAACGGTAAGACCATTCGGATCACGGGCGCTGCGGAAAACAACCTGAAGGACATCACGGTTGATTTCCCATTGGGCGAGTTTGTCGTCGTGACCGGGGTCTCCGGTTCCGGGAAGTCAACGCTGGTCAACACCATTTTGAAGCGGGCGTTGGCACAAAAGCTGAATCACAACTCAGAAAAACCTGGGAAATATCAGTCGATTGCTGGCGTTAAGAACATCGAACGACTGGTTGATATCGACCAAAGTCCCATCGGACGGACACCACGGAGTAACCCGGCGACCTATACCGGCGTCTTCGATGATGTGCGGACGCTCTTTGCCCAGACCAATGATGCCAAGCTGCGGGGCTACCAAAAGGGCCGCTTCAGCTTTAACACCAAGGGTGGCCGGTGCGAAGCCTGTCATGGGGATGGTATTTTGAAGATCGAAATGAACTTCTTGCCCGACGTTTACGTGCCGTGTGAAGTCTGCCACGGGACGCGGTACAATTCCGAAACGTTGGAAGTGGAATACAAGGGTAAGAACATCTCTGACGTGTTGAATATGACTGTTAGCGAAGCGCTGAAGTTCTTCGATGCCATTCCGAAGATCACCCGGAAGCTCCAAACGATTCAAGACGTCGGTTTGGGCTACGTGAAGTTGGGTCAACCCGCCACGACGCTGTCCGGTGGGGAAGCCCAACGGATGAAGTTGGCGTCTGAACTGCACAAGCAACAAAACGGGAAGAACTTCTACATCCTGGACGAACCAACGACGGGGCTGCACACGGACGATATCAAACGCCTGTTGACGGTGCTCCACCGGTTGGTCGACAAGGGCAACACGGTCTTGGTCATCGAACACAACTTGGATGTCATCAAGACAGCGGATCACCTGATCGACTTGGGTCCTGAAGGTGGAGAAGCTGGCGGAAACGTAGTCGCTACCGGAACGCCAGAAGAGTTGGCGGAGGTCACGGAGAGTTACACGGGCCAGTACCTCAAGCCAGTCTTGGAACGCGATACAGCGCGGACCAAAGAAGACCAGGCAACGGTAAAACCGAAGCCAGCCAAGACAAAGTAATGTAAGTGTAAAAATGGCGGTGGTGAATGACAACTTGCGGGTTGTGGTTCACTGCCGTTTTTGTGTTCTTTACGGTAATTTTGAGATGCTCGCAGCCAAATGACCAGCACAAGTCGTCACAAAATTGTCACAGATGGGTCGTAGCGTTGATGGTTCACGGTTTTGCGCACCAATGATTGGTCCTCGAACTTGTCGCGCGGCTGAAAAACCAGTACAATGGTTGAAAACCAGTCAACACTTGGCTGGTGTTGTGAGGAGATTTTGCTAATGTTTAATATGAATCGTACCCGTTGGGGATTTGACTGGGGCGAGTTCATCCTCGGCATTCTGTTTATCGTTGCCGCGGCTGGACTTTTGCGTTCTCCCAAGATTGGCTTGACGGGACTTGCTATTATTTTTGCGTTTATGGCGCTCCTGAGTGGCTTGACCACGATTGCTGGCTACAAGAAGCTGCGCGACGTGACCGGTATTCGGGCGAACTTCGCCGTGGTCTTCGGGGTGTTAGATATCCTGATTGCCGTCGTGTTCTTCTTTGACATGAACAGTGCCATTGTGACGCTGGGCTACCTATTTGCCCTGTGGTTCATCTTTGATTCCATCGAACGCTTGCTGGTTGCCAGCCATTTACGGGACTTCGGTGGCCTGTGGTTTTGGCTGTCCGTGGTATTGGATGTTATCAGCTTGGTCATTGGAATCATGTTGTTCATTCACCCAGTGGCCGCAGCCTTGTCATTGAACGTGTTGATTGCGTTCTTCTTCGTGATTTTTGGCGTCAACGCCATTTGGATCGCGATTGCACGCAGTCGGTCTTAATAAATAATTTGTCGCAGCTATGGCTTCTGTCATGGCTGTTTTTTTGTAAACAAAATAGTTGCGTCCCTTTAGGACCCGGGTATACTGAAAGCTATTACATCCCTGATGGAACAGGGGAGAGGAGCGTCATTATGAAAGTTCTGATTGTTGGCGGCGTGGCCGGCGGTATGTCAGCTGCGACTCGGTTGCGGCGGCTGGATGAAACGGCGGAAATCGTGGTGTTAGAGCAGGGGCCATACGTTTCATTTGCCAACTGTGGCTTGCCGTACCACTTGGCTGGCGAAATTGCTAATCGAGATGCGTTGATCGTCCAAACGCCAACGAAGCTACGGCAACGGTTCCGCATTGATGTTCGGGTCAATCAGCGTGTCACGGCAGTTCATCCGGACCGCCATCAAGTTGACGTCGTTGTGGCGGGGAAGACCGTGACCGAAGATTATGACAAACTCATTTTGGCGCCCGGGGCCGTACCGATCGTCCCCCAACTCCCCGGATTAGCCGCGGCGAAAAACGTGATGGTTCTGCGCAACATACCAGATTTGGACCGCATCATGGCTCAATTGAACGACACGGCGGCGCGAGCGGTCACGTTGGTCGGTGGGGGCTTCATTAGCCTGGAAATGGCCGAGGCCTTGCGTCAACGTGGCTTAGCCGTGACAATCGTGGAACAGGCTGATCACATTTTGGCACCACTAGACGAAGAAATAGCGGCCTACGTGCAACAAACCTTGACGCAGCACGGGGTCCGTGTCATCACCGGTCAAGCTGTGACTGCCGTTAAGCACGCTGGTCGAACACTGACACTGAGCGACCACACGCAGTTACAAACAGATCTGACAATTCTAGCAGTAGGGGTGCGGCCAGCCACGGACTTTCTCGTCGGAAGTGGGATCAAATTGGGCCTGCGGGGTGGCATTGAAGTGGACGGGACCTACCAAACCAGCGTGCCTGACGTCTTTGCGGTTGGGGATGCCATCGTGGTGCAAAAGCAAGTTTCCGGCAAGGCGGATCTCATTTCACTGGCCTCGCCAGCCAATCGGCAGGGTCGCCAAGTGGCGGATAACCTAGCCGGACTGCCACGGCGAAATCGGGGGAGCCTGGGCACGGCCATTGTCCGGGTCTTTGACCTGGCCGCGGCCGTGACGGGACTCAATGAGGCGGCCTTGCAGGCGCAACAGTTGCCATATCGGGCGGTACACTATCGTGGGGATGACCACGCCAGCTATTTCCCTGGCGGCAAGCCAATGGTGTTGAAGCTATTATTCAATCCACAGACCGGCCAACTTTACGGCGCACAGGGGGTCGGCAGTGGCGTGGACAAACGCATCGACGTGTTGGCCACGGCCATCAAGGGTCATTTGACTGTCGCCGATTTACCAGAATTGGAGCTGAGTTACGCGCCGCCATTCAATTCGGCCAAGGATCCGGTCAATCTGGTGGGCGACATGGCGTTAAACATTGTTGATGGTCTCAGCGACAATCTCCAGTGGTCAGCGTTAAAAGCCGCGGAAGTCGCTGGCAGACAGCTACTGGACGTCCGCAACCCAGACGAATTGCAAGCCGGCCGGTTCCCCGGGGCCATCAATATCCCGCTGGACCAATTACGGGAACGACTAGACGAATTATCCAGCGAGCAACCATACATCGTTAGTTGCCAAAGTGGCCACCGCAGTTACGTGGCAGAACGGATCTTGAAACAACACGGGTTTGACGTGATCAACCTCGACGGCGGCTTCTCGCTGTACCACACGGTTCGCCCTGACGAACTGTTGTATGACTGAGCATGCGTCTATACGAACCGCCTACTCTGGGGATGTCATTAGCCGGAGAGGCGGTTTTCTGGTTTGCTTGGAAAACTGGCCTAGTTCACCAGTCTGAAAGGTGTTTTGCTCAGTGATTAGACAGAAATGGCTGGTTTGAGGTCGATACAGTTGGCATCATTAATTGCCAGCTGACTTCGGCGGGGAAGGACCTGTCGGTGAGTCTGAATTAGGTCAGATTTAGCCGTACCGGGACTATTGGCAATGGCCAGTTGATGGTTAACCACTCCTGTAGCCGAGAGTCTGCCAGCACAGACCGGGCAGCCACAAACAACTTGTATCAATGATTCTAGGCAACTCCGCCTCTCAATCGTTAGGTCCTTACTGATACCAACGAAATCCAACCGCCATTTGTGGCCCCCGCTGCCAAGAACTTTAAACTTTCTTAGGAAGTGCACAGCGTAACGCCGAAGGTCTAGCGGAAGCGGCAAGCAAATTCAGTGGCCAAACCGACCAAAATTGACGTAATTTAAGAGAATTGTTAGGAAAAGACACACCCGGTGTGTTATACTGCATAAAGATTGTTTTCGAAAGGAGCGGAGAAGAGCCATGACTGAAGATATTCGGTTGGTGATCATTACCGGGATGAGTGGTGCCGGCAAGACCGTCGCCATGCAAAGCTTTGAAGATTTAGGCTACTTTTGTATTGATAACATGCCACCTTCGCTGCTGCCCAAGTTTTGGGATTTAGTGCGTGAGTCAGGTAAATTATCCAAGATTGCGTTAGTGATCGATTTACGCTCACGGGCATTTTACGACGAAATCGTGCGCATGCTAAATGATGTAGCGGTCCACGGTACCATGAACGCCCAGGTTCTGTTCCTGGACGCGTCGGATGAGGAACTGGTTTCACGCTACAAGGAGACACGGCGCTCACATCCCTTGGCCCGTAACGGTCGCGTGATGGAAGGTATTCAGCGTGAACGGAAATTGCTGGCGCCGATTCGGCAGGCGGCCCAGTTGGTACTGGATACCACTAACCTCAGTCCCCGTAAGCTCCGTGAAGAGATTTTCCACAATTATGAAACAGAAACGACGAATGCCTTTCACATCGAAGTCATGTCGTTTGGCTTTAAGTATGGCTTGCCCATCGACGCCGATATCGTGATGGACGTGCGGTTTTTGCCGAATCCTTACTACTTGCCAGAACTCCGGGAACAGACTGGTTTAGACCAACCCGTTTACGAGTACGTCATGACGCATCCGCAAACGGAGAACTTTTATCAACAGTTCTTGGGCCTGCTACAGACTATCGTGCCGGGCTACAAAAAAGAGGGTAAGTCCAGTCTGACCATTGCGATTGGTTGTACCGGCGGCCAACACCGGTCCGTTGCCTTAGCCCAACGCCTCGGCAAGGCACTGGGGGACAGCTATCCGGTCCACGTGACCCACCGCGACATCAACAAGCGAAAGGAGTCCGCTAATCGATCATGAGAGAGCTAAATAGTAGCCGCCGCCCGAAAATCGTGGTCATTGGCGGTGGAACGGGACTCCCCGTAATCTTACGCAACCTGCGTGACCAAGATGTCGATATTACGGCAGTGGTCACGGTTGCTGATGACGGGGGTTCTTCTGGTATCATTCGGCATTACGTGAACGTCGTGCCGCCTGGTGATATTCGCAACGTCATGGTGGCGCTGGCGGAAGTGCCAGACATTTATAAAGACTTGTTCCAGTACCGGTTTGAGACGACGGATGATTTCTTTGCCGGTCACGCGATCGGAAATCTAATCATTGCCGCCTTGTCGGAAATGAAGGGCGGTATTTTTGATGCTGTTCAGGAACTGTCCCAACTGATGCGTGTCAATGGCCACATTTATCCGGCGGCCGATGAACCGTTGGAGTTGCACGCCCAATTTGCGGATGGCAGTACCCTGAGTGGCGAGTCGGAAATCACGGCCGCCCACAAGCTCATCAAGCGGGTGTGGGTCGAGACTAGCGACCATCACCAGCAGCCGCAAGCCGTCCAGCCGGTCATCGATGCCATCATGAACGCTGATCAAATCGTCTTGGGGCCCGGGAGCCTATTTACCAGCATCCTGCCCAACCTGATGATTGAAAGCGTCGGCAACGCGGTCAAGGAGACGTCGGCGGAAGTCGTTTACATCTGCAACATCATGACGCAAAAGGGTGAAACGGAAAACTTCACCGATGCCGATCACGTGCGCGTCTTGAACCAGCATTTACACACAAATTTTATTGACACGGTGTTGGTCAACACCCGCAAGGTGCCTGACCAATACATTGATTACCAACGCTGGGACGAAATGTCTCAACCGGTGCGGCATGACTTTCAGGGACTCCGTGATCAGGGGTGCCGGGTCATTTCGACCGACTTTTTACAATTACGCGATAATGGGGCTTTCCACAACGGGCAAGAGGTCGTTCATGAACTCTTGAACTTAATTGGCCAGCCGCGTTACCGAATGAAACGGAGGCCTTAACGGTGTCATACGCCAGTGAAGTCAAAAAAGAATTAACCACCCTGGAGGTTCACCGCGACAACGCCAAGGCTGAATTAGTCGCCTTGATCCGGATGAACGGCGCCCTTGGGCTCGCCAATCATCACTTTGTCTTGAATGTCCAAACAGAAAACCCGGCGATTGCCCGGCGGATGTACCAGTTGCTCAAGCAATTCTACGATTTGGAAAGTGAATTGCTGGTGCGGCGTAAAATGAAGCTCAAAAAAAATAACCTGTACATTGTCCGAGTCAAAACGGGAGCCACGGAAGTCTTATCCGACCTCGGTATCTTTGACGGGATGCAGCTGTTGGAGTCCGTGCCAGATGAAATCTTAAACGATGACATGCGGGTCCGCTCTTATTTGCGCGGTGCCTTTCTGGCGGGCGGGTCCGTCAACAACCCCGAAACCAGTCGCTACCACCTGGAAATCTACTCACTATACGAGGAGCACAACCAGATGATTGCGGAAATGATGAACCGTTATGACTTGAATGCTCGGACCATCGTGCGACGGAGTGGGTACATCACGTACTTGAAGGGTGCCGAAAAGATTGCGGACTTCCTGTCCCTGATTGGCGCCACCACGGCCATGCTGCGGTTCGAAGACGTCCGCATCATGCGGGACATGCGCAACTCGGTCAATCGGTTGGTCAACTGTGAAAACGCCAATATGGACAAGGTGGCCAACGCCTCGACCCGACAGCTCGATAACATTCAGTTTATTGAAGCCACGGTCGGCCTGGGGCAACTTCCAATCAAGTTACGTGAAGTTGCTGAAACGCGGATGGCCCATCAAGAGGTCAGTTTGAAAGAACTCGGTGACCTGGTTCCCGGCGGTCCTATTTCCAAGTCCGGTATCAATCACCGCTTACGTAAAATCAATGACTATGCCAAGCACCTTCGTGAAGAAGCTTCGGCGTAGGGGAAAGCGACTTTCAGCTAATGGTGCTGGGGGCCGTTTTTTCTGTTAGTCTTTAAAAATTGCAAGCTTGAAAGTAGCCAGGGCCATTGTGACACTTGAGTTCATGACGGAAAATTAGTTTCTGAACGCAAGATAGTTCGTGCTGGCCGCCTGACCGTTCGCCAAATTTGGACCGTGACGCTGTGGGAAGGACCGGTCGAAGCCCAAGAGCGGTCTTCAACCTCGCTTCGAGCCGAAAACCACGTCTCGAAGACGCCCGTTTTCAAGCAGTTCACTTGAAAACGCCCACTGCTGAGTCCAAATTTAGCTCACTCACGGCTACGTGGCAGATTGCCATTAATGTTTGCCATTTCAGCGATGCCACTAACTGGGCCAACACCACTGGGGGGCGCTGAATTGCCGGTTGACGCCGACGGATTGGCGCTTCTCAGTCCCACCGAATTGGATTAGATGTGACTGTAGTTCACCTGTTGCCAAGGACTAACCTAACCGACTAGTGAAACATCTCTGTAGCCGGGAGTCCGCTAAATATGAGCTCAGCCGTGGGAGTTCCCTTAGCGGCATGGTTCATGCCGGTTAGGGAACTGGCGATTTTGAGACGCGAACTTCGGCTCAAAGTCGAGGAGACGAGACCGCTTCTTGGCTTGTCCCGCCGCCCACCGCGTTCCGGCTCATATTTGGCGGACGGGAGGCGGCCAGCCCCCACATCTCTGACAGCCGCAGGTGATGGGGGGCTAACTTTAATGTCTGCAATCCCCGTCAGCTAGGTATTATCAGGTATTTTGCGTTTGCAATCTTTGGTTAGTCTTAATCTCTGAATCGAAAAGACAAGCTCAACCGATCCGTTAGTGGTGGGACTCAAGTGTTTAGTGCAAAAAAAATAACACCAACCCAAGCCGGGCCGGTGTTATTTTTAATTAGTCGATTACTTCTTTTGTTCGCTACTGTTGGTCATGATGTGGTCAATCAAACCATAATCAACGGCTTCTTGCGCACTCAAGTAGTTGTCCCGTTCGGTATCTTGGTTCAGACGTTCAACGGGTTGACCAGAGTTTTCAGCCAAAATCTTGTTGATCAATTCACGGGTCTTCAAGATCTCACGTGCAGCAATTTCAATTTCAGTTTGTTGCCCTTGAGCACCACCTGATGGTTGGTGAATCATGACTTGGGCATGTGGCAATGCAAAACGCTTGCCCTTAGTCCCGGATGAAGCCAAGACACTGGCCATGGAAGCTGCCATCCCCAACGTAATGGTTTGCACGTCGGATTGGATGAAGTTCATGGTATCGTAAATGGCCAAGCCGGAAGAAACCACACCACCTGGTGAGTTGATGTACAACGAAATGTCCTTAGTGGAGTCTTGGGCGTCCAAGAAGAGCAATTGCGCAATGATGGCGTTTGCCATGTCATCTTCGATTGGGCCAGATAACATAATGATCCGGTCTTTTAAGAGTCGTGAATAGATATCATAGGCCCGTTCGCCACGGGATGATTGTTCAATAACTGTTGGTACTAAATTCATGACTAGATAGCCTCCCTTATTAACTATTGAATGGCTAGCGTTTCGCTAACATGTTGTTAGTGTACCGCTATGGTCAAAGTAGGTCAAACAATATGACTTACCATTTCGGCCAGAACCAATTAACTAAAACCATCATAACAGAGTTTGGCCAAACGTCACGTATTCTGTCAGTCGAATGGGGAGAGTGCTAACGCCGTGAACCGGGGTGGCAACGCTGTGAAGTCAATCAGAAGGGCGGTTTTAAGTGAATTTGCAAACACCCATCGATTGTGTCAGGAACCAGTGATCAGCGGCGACCAGCAGGCGGGCCAGTCCTTGCGGCGTAGCGGGCAGAAGGTTTGCTCACCGAACTTAGGCGACCACTTGCGTTGGTTAATTGACCGGTCACGCTACCGTTATTTATTTTTGCCAGTGGATATGGTTTACTTGAAATAACGAAAGGGGGTGGCGATTTGAAAATCCACGTGGAAGTTGATGAGACGGCATCGGAACCGGATGTGACCATTCGCGCGGCAGCTAATACGGACGTCAGTCAATTGGTGGCGGCCCTAGAAGCTGCCAGTGCTTCGGCCAAACGACTTACGCTACGCCAGCGCGGGCAGAATTATCAAGTCCGAGTCGGTAGCATTTTATTCCTGGAAGCGGCGGATCACCAAGTGATGGTCCACACGGCTGATGACGTCTACGTTACGCGACAGCCCTTGTACGAGCTGGCTGACGCGTTGCCCACAACTTTCCAGCGGGTCTCCAAGTCCGCCATCCTCAACCGTGAGCAAATCTTATCGTTGACCAAGTCCGTCACGGGTAATTTGGTTAAATTTCAGAAATCACACAAGCAACTCTACGTGTCGCGGCGCTACTACAAGGCGCTCAAAGAGGCACTAGAACGAGAGGGGTAAAGCAGATGCATCGAAATTGGTTTTGGGGTGTTTTCCTAGTGTTGGCGGCAGGTATCTTAGTGACCAGCCAACTGGGCATTTTCACCTATCATATTGGATTTTGGACGTTGTTGCTGGCGATGTTTTTAGTCGCGGCGTTTGTCGAAAGCGTGATTCACGTCACGGTAGGGGGGATGGTGTTTTCCTTAGCCTTTCTGGCCATCATCTTCGCTAAGCCGCTGGGGATTGCGACCCTGGCACCCTGGACGATTCTGGGGGCGGCGGTCCTGTTAACGGCGGGTCTGTCACTGATCATCAAGCCGCGTTGGCGCTGGCATCACCATGGCCCACGGGTAATCGTGAATGGTCAGGATTGGCATCACCGGCATGGCCACGACTGGGAAGAAGAGGACGTGCAGAACAGCGACGAGGCGGAAATTCTAGTTGACGTGAACATGAGTAGCAGTATTCGCTACCTGCAATCACAGGATTTTAAACGGGCCGTCATCAAGGTTTACATGGGTAATGCCAAGGTGTACTTCGACAACGTTGCGCTGAATCCAGACGGCGCAGAGATCGTGGTCGACGATTCATTTGGCGGCACGGAGTTGTTCATTCCTAAGAACTGGAACGTGCAAAATAACGTCAACACGGGCTTCGGCGCGGTTGAAGAAAAGGGCACGGCCACGCCCGACCGGACGACGCCACAAGTCACGATTCACGGGAATGTGTCCTTTGGTGGGGTCACGCTGATTTACATCTAATCCGGAAGAAATTTTCAACGACCCCTTGAATTTATATTCAGCATCAGGTATAGTAATTAGGTGCTCAAAAATACTGATGCTGATAGGCGCCCGTAGTGTAATGGATCGCACGTAAGATTCCGGTTCTTGAAATGGGGGTTCGATTCCCTCCGGGCGCACTTATAGTTAGGATAGGTCGTGATAGGACGTGAAAACGTTGCTATTGCGGTCTTTTCTTTTTGTTTGATGCAGATTAATCGTGGACAAATGTACACCGAAATGTACACCAATGTGACTGAAGGCGGTATACACCACTCGTGTACACCGCTAGATGATACCGTCCTATCTGGTATCTAGACCAGCTGGGATAAGGGTTTAGTCAGGCTATTAGATTATTTTAATTTATTGGATTTGAAACCAAAAAAACGCGCTCACAAGTAACGTGAACGCGTAGAAAATTAATGATTAACTCAGGGTGAGCAGTCATAAATCGCGGCCGGCCACCCGTGTAGGACCAATACTGATTAGGCTCTGAGCCGATCCCAGCGGTTACGTAGGGGCCGGGCAATCAACGGGGCAACTAGAACATCTAAAATAAACTCTGGAATCCCGTTAGTCAGTAAGGAAATCATCAGCACGTAGCCCAAGGTTTGGTTACCCTTGGCGCCGAACGCCGTGGCGACGGCGGGCGTTTGGTAGAAGAAAAAGACCAGGCCTAGGACCAAAAGGGTGTTGACCAACGCCGCACAACCGGCGGCAACTTGCATGGCGCGACGCTGAGACCACTGACGGTTACGGCCCCAGGTGTAGAGTCCACCAGCCGCTAGCCCCATCAGCAAGCGGGGCAGGATGGAAATCAACGGGTTGGTAAAGATCAGTGGGGCAACCGGGCTGGATGGCCAGGTAAAGGCCCGCACGAAGGTGATTAGGCCCCAGAACCCACCGATGACCAGGCCGTCTTTGGGACCCAGAGCCGTACCGGCCACGATGACGGTCAAGCCAATCAGGGTCATACTGAATGGACCCAGGGGCACGTAGCCCAGAAACGGAATAATATTTTGTAGCAAAACGATCGCCATTAATAATGCGTCAACGACCAGGCGAAAAGTCTTATGTCGCGTCATTGCGGAAACCTCCAGGAAAAAGTTAATGCCGTCATTATAGCATGAATTCTCCCCTAAAAATGAAAAACTGCCTTGTATTTTTATTCAAAATCAGTTATAGTAATCAAGGTGTTGTTCATAACAATTTTTATGCGCCCGTAGTGTAATGGATCGCACGTAAGATTCCGGTTCTTGAAATGGGGGTTCGATTCCCTCCGGGCGCATCAAATAAAAGCAAAGAAATCGTCGTCGCCGGTTCGCCGGAGGACGGCGATTTTTTTGCCTATAATTCGAGGTACGCCGCCAGTTTCTGGCTGGTCCAGTACACCTTATGTTTCAGTTTCTTCTATTGTAAGGGCTTACATAAATTAACGGTCTGAATTACTTGCTAAAGGGCGAGCATGGGCTTATACTATTAATCGTAAAAGGTTAGCTCTGGTTGGCCTTAAATTTTTTGACCAGGGTGGGCGTTTATCAGCCACCATAGGTCGGTTATCGTCCCACTAGGAGGTAAGCAGGATGCATGAAGATTGGCAGTGGGTGGATGCGATTATGCCCCAGATGGTTGGGAAACTGACCAGCCGCTTCCGTGTTCTGCAGGGTGTTGCCCGCCTCCAACCCGTGGGGCGGCGGACGCTAGCGACCAAGCTCGCGTGTTCCGAGCGGACGGTACGAACGACCACGGACGCCTTGGCAGACTTGGGATTCATTCAGATGTCTGTCCGGGGGATGCAGATCACGGCTGGTGGCCAGCGGGTCTTGCGGGGGTTGACCCCCGTGATGAACGACCTGGCGGGCCGCCAACAGCGAGAACGCGAACTGGCGCAAAAGCTGGGCATCGCGCATTGCACGATCGTTCCCGGTGACAGCACCGCGGCTAACGGTTCGCTCAATGGCTTAGCCCAGGCGGCCGGGCAGGTTCTGATGGCGCAGATGCCAGCAGGACCCAGTACGGTTGCCGTCATGGGCGGTCACACGTTGGCAAGCGTGGCGGATGCGTTGACACCGGCACTGGCCACTAACCGGGAATTGTTATTCGTTCCGGCGCGTGGTGGGGTTGGTGAGTCGCCCGCCATTCAGGCCAACACGGTGAGTGCCGCCATGGCGGAGCACACCAACAGCGCGTTTCGACAGCTCTATGTGCCGGAACAACTGAACTCAGCCACCTATAAATCGTTGTTCGCGGAGCCAGCAATCCACGAAGTGTTACAGTTGATTGCCCAGAGCAACGTGGTGATTCACGGCATCGGTCAGGCATTTGTCATGGCCGAGCGGCGGAAAATGGATCCGCACGTGATCGCCGATTTATCCGCGGCCCATGCCGTGGGTGAGGCCTTTGGTTATTTCTATGATGACCAGGGCCACGTCGTCAGCAAGTTCCCCCGTATCGGGTTGGAAATTGGCGACTTAGCCGCTAAACAATTAGTCATCGCCGTTGCCGGTGGTGCCGAGAAGGGGGCCGCAATTGCGGCTTACATGCGTTTAGCGCCAGCACAGACTTGGCTAGTAACCGATGAAGGTGCTGCTGACTTTGTTTTAAAAAAGTGATACAATGAACATGTATTGCTTTTTAAAAAATTATCTTTGTTTGCTTCCTGAAGGAGGAAATCACAGTATGACTGTAAAGATTGGTATTAATGGTTTCGGACGTATCGGCCGTTTGGCTTTCAAGCGGATTCACGAACTCCACTCAAGTGACATCGAAGTTGTTGCCATCAACGATTTGACGACACCTTCCATGTTAGCTTACTTGTTGAAGTATGACTCAACTCATGGCCGTTTCCCTGGCGAAGTTTCCGCTACGGACAAGGGCATCGTGGTTGACGGTAAGGAATACCCTGTTTACGCTGAACCAAAGGCTCAAGACATTCCTTGGGTTAAGAACGACGGTGTTGACTTCGTCCTCGAATGTACCGGTTTCTACACTTCCGAAGAAAAGGCTCACGCCCACATCGATGCTGGTGTTAAGCGGGTATTAGTATCTGCTCCAGCCGGTGCCGTTACGACGGTTGTACCTGGCGTTAACTTGGATGCCTTAAGCAAGGACGATGTGATCGTTTCTGCTGGTTCTTGCACCACGAACTGCTTGGCACCAATGGCTTACTTCATGAACAAGGAATTCGGTATCAAGGCTGGTACGATGACCACTATTCATGCCTTCACTGCTACCCAACAAATCTTGGATGGCCCTCGTGGCAAGAAGATGCGGAACAACCGTACTGCCAGTGTTAACACGATTCCTCACTCAACTGGTGCCGCTAAGGCTATCGGTTTGGTTATCCCTGACTTGAAGGGTAAGTTACAAGGCCATGCACAACGTGTTCCTTTGACTGACGGTTCTTTGACTGAATTAGTCACTGTTCTGGACAAGAAGGTTACTGCTGACGAAATCAACGACGCTATGAAGAAGCACACTGAAGGTAACGAAGCCTTCGGTTACAACGCCGACGAAATCGTTTCTTCAGACATCATCGATGATGATCACGGTTCTGTCTTTGACCCAACCCAAACTGAAGTTACGACTAACGGTGACACCCAACTTGTCAAGACTGTTGCTTGGTACGACAACGAATGGGGCTTCACTTGCAACATGGTTCGGACGTTATTGCACTTCGCAACTCTCTAATCCGACAGTTGTAACAGCTTTTAAATAGACTCACGAACGCGGCGGAGGGAGGAATTTCTTCGCTGCGTTTTTTGTAAAAATTTGCATAAGTCCTTTGAATTTCAGAGGTAAGTGCTGTATATTGTGAAAGTAATCTTTTAATAGATATTACTCAAGGAGGATTTCAGAATTGGCTAAATTAACAGTTTCTGATTTAGACTTAAAGGGCAAAAAAGTCCTGATGCGGGTCGACTTTAACGTCCCAATCAAAGACGGTGTGATTGGTAACGATAACCGTATCGTTGCGGCATTACCAACGATCAAGTACGTAATCGAACATGGTGGCAAGGCCATCCTCTTATCTCACTTAGGTCGGATCAAGAAGGAAGACGACAAGCCAGGCCTGTCCATGCGCCCAGTCGCAGAACGTCTGTCCAACTTGTTAAACAAGCCAGTTACGTTCGTCCCAACCACTGAAGGCAAACAGCTTGAAGATGCCATTGATGGCTTGAACGACGGCGATGTCTTGGTAATGGAAAACACCCGTTACGAAGATGTTAAAGACGGCGAATACGTTAAGCGTGAATCTGGTAACGACCCTGAATTGGGCAAGTACTGGGCTTCATTGGGTGACGTCTTCGTTAACGATGCCTTCGGGACGGCTCACCGTTCCCACGCATCTAACGCCGGGATCGCTGCCAACATGGCCCAAACGGCTGCTGGCTTCTTGATGGAAAAGGAAATCAAGTTCATCGGGGGTGCCGTTGACAACCCTGAACACCCATTCGTTGCGATCTTGGGTGGTGCCAAGGTTTCTGACAAGATCGGTGTGATCGACAACTTGTTGGCTAAGGCTGACAAGATTCTTATCGGTGGTGGGATGACTTACACGTTCTACGCTGCTAAGGGTATGAAGATTGGGAACTCACTGGTTGAAACCGACAAGATCGACTTAGCCAAGGAAATCTTGGACAAGGCCGGCGACAAGTTGGTTCTCCCAGTTGACTCCGTTGTTGCTGAAAAGTTTGACAACGATGCTGCCCACAAGACGGTCGAAGGCGACGTTCCTGATGGCTACATGGCCTTGGATATTGGACCTAAGTCTATCGCTGAATTCGAAGACGTTCTGAAGTCTGCCAAGACGGTTGTTTGGAACGGCCCAATGGGTGTCTTTGAAATGAGCAACTACGCCGAAGGTACTTTGGAAATCGGTAAGTTCTTAGGGACTTTGACTGATGCCAAGACGATCGTCGGTGGTGGGGATTCAACTGCCGCTGTTCAACAACTCGGTGTTGCTGATAAGCTGTCCCACATTTCCACTGGTGGTGGTGCTTCTCTTGAATACCTCGAAGGGAAGACCTTACCAGGAATTGCCGCAATTTCTGATAAGTAAATTTGTAAAGAGCTGTGGTGGTTGTCATCACAGCTTTTTATGCTTAAACTCGTCAA
Source organism: Levilactobacillus yiduensis (assembly GCF_024718525.1). NCBI lineage: Bacteria > Bacillati > Bacillota > Bacilli > Lactobacillales > Lactobacillaceae > Levilactobacillus > Levilactobacillus yiduensis. The sequence continues at coordinate 71,068 of NZ_JAMXAZ010000003.1, read as the reverse complement.
TCGGTAAGGGTCTTCGCTGGCTAATCCGGCGGGAATTCGGTAAGATGATGAGCGTAGTCAATTTATTTTTTAGAGAGGGTGGATTAGGTTGCGGATACCACTCATTGCTGGTAACTGGAAAATGAACAAGACGGTTGCTGAAGCGCGCAGTTTCGTTGAAGCTGTGCAGGGCAAGCTACCGGCTGAAAACGTGGTGGAAACGGCGATTGCCGCACCAGCGTTATTTTTACAGACCATGTTAGATGCCAATCGGGAAGATATTTTACGAATTGGTGCTGAGACTTGCTATTACGAAGACGAAGGTGCCTACACGGGCGAAACGAGCCCCAAGGCCCTACACGCGATGGGGATTCCTTACACCATCGTGGGCCACTCCGAACGGCGACGTTACTTTAACGAGACGGACGATGTCATCAACCGGAAAGTCCAAGCGGTTTTTCGCAATGACATGACGCCCATCGTTTGTTGTGATGAAACCATGGGGCGGCGCGAATCCGGTGAAAAGATTCACTGGGTCGTCAACCAAGTCACGGCGGCGCTCAAGGGCGTTAGTTCGCAAGATGCTGCCAAGATCGTGATTGCTTACGAGCCGAGTTGGGCTATTGGCAGTGGCACCTCAGCTTCGACTGACCAAGCCGAAGAAGGGTGTTACCTGATCCGCCAGACGTTGGCTGACATCTACTCGGATGATTTAGCCAACGGCGTGCGAATTTTGTATGGTGGCAGCGTGAAACCCGACAATATTGTCGGCCTAATGGCCAAGGATAATGTCGATGGGGTCCTCGCTGGCGGGTCTAGTTTGGATGAAAACTCTTTCATTCAGTTAGCGAACTATCAAAATTTGTAATTCGGGCAAAATATAATTGAAAGTTCAATGTTAAACTTATAGAATAAAGCATGGGATTGTTGTTTGTTCCCGTGAAGCCAAACACTCATAAGGAGAGAATACAAAAAATGTCTATTATTTCTGATATTTACGCACGCGAAGTCTTAGATTCTCGTGGTAACCCAACTGTTGAAGTTGAACTTTACACTGAAGCCGGTGCTATGGGCCGGGGAATCGTTCCTTCTGGTGCCTCAACCGGTGAACACGAAGCCGTTGAACTTCGTGATGGCGACAAGAGTCGTTTCATGGGTAAGGGTGTTACTAAGGCTGTTGACAACGTAAACAACATCATCGCCAAGGAAATCGTTGGCTACGATGTTACTGACCAACGGGCCATTGACCAAGCCATGATCGACTTGGACGGTACGCCAAACAAGGGTAAGTTAGGTGCTAACGCTATCTTAGGTGTTTCCTTAGCTGCTGCCCGGGCTGCTGCTGACGAATTAGGCCAACCTCTGTACAACTACTTAGGCGGCTTTAACGGCCACGTTCTTCCTACGCCAATGATGAACGTTATCAACGGTGGGAAGCACGCCAACAACAAGGTTGATTTCCAAGAATTCATGATCATGCCTGTTGGTGCCAAGACTGTCAAGGAAGCTATCCGGATGGGTTCAGAAACGTTCCACAACTTGAAGAACTTGTTGAACGAAAAGGGCTACTCCACGGCCGTTGGTGATGAAGGTGGGTTTGCACCTGACCTGAAGAACAACGAAGAACCATTCGAAATCTTAGTTGAAGCCATCAAGAACGCCGGCTACGTACCTGGTAAGGACGTTGCTATCGCCTTTGACTGTGCCTCATCAGAATTCTACAATGCTGACACCAAGAAGTACGAACTTAAGGGTGACGGCAAGGAATACACTGCTGAAGAATTTGTTAGCTTGCTGGAAAGCATCGTTGACAAGTACCCAGTTGTTTCCATCGAAGATCCTCTGGACGAAAACGAATGGGAAGACTGGCAAATGGCTACTGAACGCTTGGGCAAGAAGGTTCAAATCGTTGGTGACGACTTATTCGTTACGAACACGGACTACTTGGCTAAGGGTATCAAGATGGGCGTTGCCAACTCTATCTTAATCAAGCTGAACCAAATCGGGACTTTGACTGAAACTGTTGAAGCCGTTGAAATGGCTAAGCAAGCTGGTTACACGGCTGTTATCTCTCACCGTTCTGGTGAAACTGAAGATACGACTATCGCTGACTTGGTTGTGGCCTTAAACGCTGGCCAAATCAAGACTGGTTCTATGAGCCGTGGCGAACGTATCGCTAAGTACAACCAATTAATGCGGATCGAAGACCAATTAGGTAAGACTTCCGAATACAAGGGGATTCACTCCTTCTACAACTTGAGCGAAGATGCGCGTTTGGCCATCATCAACAAGTAATTAAACATGAAATCTAAGAGGCAGGTCCAGTGATGGGCTTGCTTCTTTTTTTGTGCAAAATAAAATTTTCGACCATTTCTTACGGAGTTAACTTTAACGAGGGGGAATGGATGATGAAAATTTTGCGGAATATTCGAATTGTTGTATTGGTGATGACCGGGGCATCGTTGGGGTTGGGGTCGGTTTCGGCTTTAGGAGATACACGAGTAGATGCTTATAACCTACACATTCAGCACGTTGTCTCAGGAATTGACGAGGACGGAAATGAGAGGACTACAGATCAGTTTTTTTCTGTTAGACAGGTTCGTCCGGGAGAAGAAGTACCGCCACTGGAAGAATTTGTCGCATTTAGATATTCAGGGCTTCAGGCGCCTAAGAAAATGCCAGTGGCTGGTAAGAAGGCACATTATTATGGCAGTGAGAGACCAACCACTGTCGAACTTTATTTCGAAGATACAAATGGAAAACTCATTAGTCATCGGACAGCCAAAGGAAAGTTGACCTTGGGTGGTGCAGCTGATTTAACGCCACCGCAGAAGTTTGAACTAGTTGATCCGAGTGATCGTACGAGGATTGTCCTGCATCATGGTGAAACGCAACATATTAAGGTTAAAGCGATTAATGGAACGGAACAGTTACCACCGGATTCTAGCAGTAGCCAACCGGAAACGAAACCGAAGCCAGAACCGAAGCCAGAACCGAAGCCAGAACCGAAGCCAGAACCGAAGCCAGAACCGAAGCCAGAACCGAAGCCAGAACCGG
>NZ_JAMXAZ010000003.1:0-67937 GCF_024718525.1 Levilactobacillus yiduensis | reverse complement strand
ACCGAAGCCAGAACCAGAACCAGAACCAGAACCAGAACCAGAACCAGAACCAGAACCAGAACCAGAACCAGAACCAGAACCAACACCAACACCAACACCAAATACACCTAAACCACAACCGACGCCGCAACTGGTTCAACCAATACCACCCGTGGCACCGGTAGGCACGCCGCAGCCAGTACCAACAATGAAGCCGCAACCAGCACCAGTAATTAAACCACAACCGCCAGTTCATCAGTCCCTGGCGACCAATTTGCCGGCGACAACTAAACCGCGGCCGTGGGCGCACCATTCGGCGTTAGACTTATGGGAAGCTGCCCCGGAGGAATCCGCTACCAGTACGGCATCAGCTACGCATCAGGGAACTACGGTAGAGAATAAGCCGGCTACTAACCGGCACCATCAGTCCACAACGCAGCCAGACAAAACGCTTGCCCGCCACACAACAGCGAAAACCGCCACTCACACTCGGTTGCCTCAAACGGATGGACAATCCAACTGGTCAGCCGTAGCCCTTGGCAGTTTGCTCCTCGGTTTTACCGGAATTTGGCGTAACCGGCGAATTCATCAGTAGGTCTGTGCCAATCTGTGCTAAACTGGTATTTAGACTTTAAAAACTGTGGAGGAATCGCCTAATGAAACGAAAGCAACGGACCCAACATGATTTTACCCGACTCAGCGCCATCTTCTTCGGAAGTATCGTGGGGTTATTGGCCGGGGCCGTCGTGAGCACGTTTCGGTTAGCTATTGAACATTTACTTAAACTCATGCAGAGCCTGTATGGCTGGTTTGGCCAAAATCCCTTGTGGCTGATTCCCTGGGCATTGCTATTGGTCGCGGTGGCGGTATTGATTGGCCATTGGACCAAGCAAACACCCATGATCAAGGGTTCTGGGATTCCCCAGGTTGAAGGCCAATTGGCCGGTGAAATGGATTATGCCTGGTGGCCAGTCCTGTGGAAGAAATTCTTCGGTGGTATCTTAGGTATTGGCTCCGGGCTGTTCTTAGGCCGGGAAGGACCGTCGATTCAGTTGGGCGGGACCGTGGCACAAGGGGTCGCTGAGGGCTTCCGGTTTACTGGTAGTCAACGACGCCTGCTGATTGCCGGTGGGGCCGCTGCCGGGTTATCTGCGGCTTTCAACGCGCCGATTGCGTCGACCCTCTTTATTCTGGAAGAGGTCTATCATAACTTTTCGACGCTGGTATGGCTCACTTCATTGACCAGCGCTGTGGTGGCTAATTTCGTTTCTAACGAAGTTTTCGGCCTGACCCCAGTGTTACACATCACTTACCAACACGCGCTCCCACTGCGCTACTACGGGCTGCTATTGCTCTTAGGCGTGGGGTTGGGTCTGTTGGGGTATGCCTATCAATGGGTCACGTTACGCGGGGCCAGTTGGTATGCTAAGTTACGCTGGTTACCCCGGCATTTAGACGGCATTATTCCGTTTCTCTTGGTCATTCCAATTGGCCTGCTGTGGCCAGTAGCCTTGGGTGGTGGTAACGGGATGATCGTTCTGTTTGCCAAACACACGCCATTGCTGCTGCCACTGATTGGCTACTTTATCTTGCGCTTCTGCTTCTCGACGATTAGTTACAGCTCCGGGTTACCCGGGGGAATCTTCCTGCCGATCTTGGCGCTGGGCGCGTTGCTAGGGGCCATTGGGGCGCGAATCTTCGTGGCCATCGGTTGGTTACCAGCCATCTATGTGGCCAATTTGATTATCTACGCCATGGCTGGCTACTTTGCCGGTATCTCGAAAGCACCGTTCACCGCCATCTTACTGATTACCGAAATGGTGGGGACCTTGCATCACCTGATGCCATTGGCCGTGGTTGCCATTGTGGCCTACATTACGGTCGATGTGCTTGGTGGGGCACCAATCTATGAAGCCATGTTGGAACAGATGGTCAAGCCCGCTGAAGCCAAGGATGTCGGGCCGACCGACCGCATTGAATTTTCGGTCGATGAGGGGACCGACTTGGTTGGACAACAGGTCCGTGATATTGTGTGGCCAACCGGGTCGCTGCTGGTCAGCGTGCGCCGGGGGGAACGGTCAGTGATTCCGCACGGCGATACGATTTTGCGGGCTGGCGACATTTTAGTGATTTTTACCTACCAAAATAATCGTGCTTACGTCCGGCAACAACTTACCCACTTAAACGATTCTTCGGCACAATTGCCCGATTAGACGAGCGGGGGGCTGGTAAAAAGTGGCCGACTATGATAAATTGGTAAGGTATAGTTAGACCTATTAGACCTATTCGATAGGTAGGAGGCAAATTCGTGTATAACTTTTTAATGACCTGTATCTTAATTGTCGCTGTGTTGATCATCATCGCAGTCATGATGCAACCAGCTAAGACCAACGACGCATTATCCGCTTTATCTGGTGGTGCGGATGATTTATTTGCTAAGGCGAAGCCCCGTGGCTTTGAAGCCTTCATGCAAAAAGTCACGGTCGTCTTAGGGGCCCTGTTCTTTGGGCTGGCAATGGCTTTAGTTTATTTATCTTCACACTAGAGTAGAATGTAGGCCCTCCTGTTTTTCGTTACAGGGGGCTTTTTTACAGAATAATGTTAATATTGCGGAAAGTGGTGGTTTTACATGATTCGAAAACCAGCCCCGCTCTTCTTTGAAGAGGGGCCTCAAGCAGTGATCCTACTGCACGCTTATTCCGGAAGTTCCAATGATATGCGCATCCTGGCACGGCGTTTACAGAGTGAAAATTACACCGTGCTGGCACCGATCTTTACCGGCCACGCCACCGGAGATCCCGCCGATATTTTACGGCTGGGGTCGCCTAAGCAGTGGTGGCAGGATACGCAAGACGCAATTGCCAAGCTACGGCAGAGCGGCTATCAGCGGATCGCTATCTTTGGTTTGTCACTCGGCGGGCTATTTGCGACCCGCGCGCTCCAGGAATACCCAGAGTTGCTGGGTGGTGGGACGATTGCCTCCCCCGTCATCTTTCGGGGACAGACCAACGTACCGGCGTCGTTCATTCAGATGGCGCAGGCGACTTACCGGGAGCAAAACATTACTGGCGATGACCAAGCGCAACGGGTGGCCTGGTTAAAGGACCACTTGAACGCCCAATTAACGGCGATCCAAGCGTTTACGGACACGACAGCAACGCATTTAGACCGGATCAAGCAGCGCGTCTTCATTGCCCAAGGGGACCAAGATCAGATGATCGATCCCCGTTCGGGTCAATGGTTAGCGGACGCCTATCCGGCCAATCAAACTGATTTTCATGAGTACCCCGGTGCCGGTCACGTGTTGACCGTCAACTCGGCGCACCATGCCTTAGAAACGGACATTTTAGCTTATCTCCAAACAATCTTTTAAATAACGAGGAATCGATAGTGCAAGATAATACATTAAAAACAGACTTAACAGCTTTCTTCCGAGCACATTCGGAACAAAGCTACACAGTAGAAGACATTTCTGACGCACTCCATTACCACGGGTCAGCGGCTTTCAAGCTGATCGTGCAGGAGCTTGCGCAATTGGAACGCGACGGGTTGGTCCAAGTGACCGATCACGGGCATTTTCAATTGGACCCAAGCCAACGGACATTGACCGGGATTTTTCACGGCAATGACAAGGGCTTTGGTTTCGTGGCATATGATGAAAACAAGATTGAACCAGACGCTTATATTGCACCCAACAACACGTTGCGGGCATTGAATGGCGATACCGTTAAGATTGAAATCATTCGGGCGGGCGATCCGCGCAGTGGTAAGGGTCCTGAAGGTAAGGTCACCGAAATCGTGGAACACCACTACGAGCAAGTCGTTGGGGAATTCTTTAAGACCGACGACGATAACGGCTACCTGGGTCAAGTCCGGTTGACCGATAAGAAGGTCATGAAGTACAAGTTCTACGTGACCGCTGTCGGCTTGAACCCAACGCCAGGTGAGGTCGTCACCGCTGAAATTACCGAATATCCAAGTGCTGAGCATCCTGACGCTATGGTGGGGATTGCTAAGCAAGTCATCGGGAGTGTGGATGACCCGGGTATCGATATTTTACAAATCGTGTACCAACACAACATTCCTTCTGAATTCCCTGAAGAGGTCATGCAGGCCGCTGACGAGATTCCAGATCACGTCTTACCAGAAGAAATGGCCGGACGCGAGGACATCACGGACCAAGACTTGGTCACCATTGATGGCGAGTCGTCTAAAGACTTGGATGATGCTGTGACGGTTTGGAAATTGCCTAATGGTAACTACCATCTGGGTGTCCACATCGCCGACGTTTCCCATTACGTCAAGGAAGACTCCATCTTAGACAAGGAAGCCTACAAGCGGGGGACCAGTGTCTACCTGACTGACCGGGTTATTCCAATGTTGCCACGGCGTCTGTCCAACGGGATCTGTTCCTTGAATGAGGGCGAATTGCGGTTGTGCATGAGCTGTGACATGGAAATCGATGAATCCGGGAATGTGGTTAAGCACCGGATCCACCCGTCCGTGATGCGCTCTAAGGCACGGATGACTTATACGGCCGTTAACCAGATCTTGGAAGCCCATGATCCCGTTACCATGGACCGTTACAAGTCTCTCGTACCTATGTTTGAAGCCATGGGTGAGCTGCACAAGATCTTGGTTAAGCACCGTAAGCGTCGTGGGGCCATTGATTTTGATGACCGCGAAGCTGAAATCATCGTCGACGACAAGGGTCACGCTATTGACGTAAAATTGCGGACGCGTGGTGTGGCTGAACGCTTGATTGAATCCTTCATGCTGGCGGCTAACGAAACGGTTGCCGAACACTACTTCCGTGCCAAGGTACCATTCTTATACCGGGTCCACGAAACGCCAGATGGCGACCGGGTCCGGAGCTTCTTCGAATTCTTAACGGCCTTCGGGATCAACGTTAAGGGTGACCCGAACCACCTGCGGCCAAAGATGTTACAAGGCATCTTAAAGCAAGTGGCCGGCAAGCCAGAAGAAGCCATGGTTTCCGTTATGATGTTACGGAGCTTGAAGCAGGCGCGTTACGCCGATCAATCCTTGGGTCACTTTGGGTTGGGCGCGGAATTCTACACCCACTTCACGTCACCGATTCGGCGGTACCCAGATACCATGGTGCACCGGATGATCCATTACTACGAAGACCACGGAACGGGTGAGGCTAGCAAAGAAAAATTTGCACCGATCCTGGAAGAAATCGGGGTCCACACGTCTGAAATGGAACGGCGCTCCATCGATGCTGAACGGGATACCAACGACATGAAGATGGCTGAATACATGGCTGATCACGTCGGCGAAGAATTTGACGCCGTAGTTAGTTCCGTGATGAAGTTCGGGATGTTTGTCGAATTGCCAAACACCATCGAAGGCCTGATTCACATTAGTCGGATGCAGGATGACTACTACGAATACGTTGAAAAGTACCTGGCCTTAGTCGGTCGGAATACGCGACGGACGTATCGAATCGGTCAACAGATCCGGGTCAAGGTCATCCACGTCGACAAAGAACAAAGTGAAATCGACTTTGAATTATTAAACCCTGAAAGTGCGCCAACCAGTGACTTACTGCCACACCGGGAACACCGGTCACGTGGGGGTAATTTCCACGGTCGGAACAATAACAATAACCATGGCAACAACCATGGTGGGGGCAACCGTAACGGTGGCAATCACCGCAACGGGAATCAACGATCATCGAATTCACGTGGTGGCAATAACAGCCAACACCGGAACAACAACGGTGGGCAACACCGCAACAATTCACAAGGTGGTCGGCACTAAGCGAGGTGACTGAACTTGGCGAAGAAAAAGACCAAGAAAACACCAGATAACGTTTTGGCGCAAAACCGCAAGGCGCGGCACGATTACGCGGTCACAGAAACCATTGAGGCGGGGATCGTCTTAACGGGAACCGAGATCAAGTCGTTACGTGCCCGCCGGGTGAACTTGCAAGACGGCTTCGCCCAGGTGCGCAACAATGAGGCGTGGTTGATGAACGTCCACATCAGTGAATACGTTCAAGGAAACCGGTTCAATCACGATCCCCTGCGGAACCGGAAGTTGCTGTTACACAAGAAAGAAATCCGCCGCCTGGGGCAAGCCACGATGGATAAAGGGGTCACCCTGATTCCGTTGCGGATGTACCTGAAGCACGGATTTGCCAAGGTGTTGATCGGCGTGGCTCATGGGAAACGTGAGTACGATAAGCGTGAGACCATTAAGCGACGTGAACAAGACCGGCAAATTGCGCGGGTCATGAAGCGTTACTAGTTAAAATAAAGGGGATAGCTGAACTTGGTTGGTTCGGCTGTCCCTTTTTACATAAAATAGGTATTGGTATATTTGGGAGGTTAATAGGATGACAACGACACCAAAGATTCAAGTGACGGACCTGCACAAGGCGTTTGGTGATAACGAAGTGTTGAAGGGCATTGATCTTAGCGTGCAAGCCCAGGAGGTTCTGTGTTTGATTGGACCCTCAGGTTCTGGGAAGAGTACCTTTTTACGTTGCTTGAACGGATTGGAAAAATTGACGAGCGGGACGGTCCTGGTCGAAGGCCAACGGGTTGGTGACCCCAAGGTCGATTTGAACCGGATTCGCGAAAACATTGGCATGGTCTTTCAACATTTTAACTTGTTCCCCCATCTCTCCGTGTTGCAGAACGTGACGCTGGGCCCCGTTCAACTGAAGGGACTAAGCAAGGCGGACGCTAAGGTGCGGGCCGAAAAGTTGCTGGAGCAGGTGGGCTTGGCGGACAAAGCTAACGCAATGCCTCACTCTCTATCAGGCGGGCAGCAGCAACGGGTTGCCATTGCCCGGGCACTGGCCATGGAACCAGAGATCATGTTGTTCGACGAACCCACGTCGGCGTTGGACCCCGAAATGGTTGGCGATGTCTTGCAGGTCATGCAGGATCTGGCCGAAGGGGGGATGACCATGGTGGTCGTGACCCACGAAATGGGGTTTGCCAAGAATGTGGCCGACCGGGTCGCCTTCATGGACGACGGCATTATCCAAGAGGCGGGGACGCCCAGCGAAGTCTTCGACCATCCGCAAAATCCGCGGACGCGAGAGTTCTTGAATAAAGTATTGAATGTGTAAGGCCGTGGCAGTGTATATGGCAGTTAAGTGAATTTGTGGCATCGGCGCGTTTGAGGCAGTGTTCTCAAGCACGCTTTTTTAATTGACTGAAGAAACACGTAAAGCCGCTAGTGACGCGGGTCTAGGCTGCTGGTCCACCACAATATTATCACTAGATAAAAATTATGAGTAAAAGTAATTGGAATTGTTAACAAATCGTGTTATTATATGACAGGTGAACAGGGTGACTAGTATACAGATTAACTTTCGCTGTGCCTGCCAACGGGCCGTGTGGCGGACGAAACATGATTTGGAACTAGCACTAGCAGAATAGAAGACGGTTGCCGGACGTTGACTAGGCCGGCACCGCTGCGAACCATCACTTTTTTAGAAGCGCTTACTATCACGGTGAGGCGCTGCAAGGTAAATCGCTACACGTTGAGGGGGGCTAACCATGAAATGGCAAGCAGCAACACTACTATTAGGATTAACAATTGGGATGGGGCAACCAGTCAGTCAGATGATCACGCCGCACCAACCGGCCGTCATCACCGCTAAGGCGGCAACGGCCGATGAGATTCAGTACCAAGGTGACTATGGGGTCCATTGGTATTTGACGACCGCGGGGGACCTGCACTTAGGCGCAGGGACACTGGAAGAAACGCCGGCGATACCAGGCAACACCGGACAACTTGCGACCCAAATTGCCTTGCAACAAGGCGTGACCAATCCGACCAATGATGATGCAGTCGCGGCCGGAAAATTAGTGAAGCGGGTCATTCTTGACGGAAAGATTAAAACTGCAGCCAATGCCGGCACGCTCTTTGGTGAGTTGCCCAACGTCCAGGAATTTGTGAACTTAGACCAGTTGGATACTTCTGCGGCGACGGATATGCATAGCATGTTCTATCAGGATTCAGCAGTGACCAGTCTGGATGTCTCTCACTTTGACACGAGTCATGTGACCGTTATGAACAACATGTTTTATCAGAATACAGCATTGACGAGTGTAGATGTGTCTAATTTCAATACGGATAATGTTGTGAACATCAGCTCGATGTTTTTTGGAGCAGCAAACTTGGATGAAATTGACTTTAAGAACGGGACATTCAGCAAACTATCAAGCGCGCCCTTTATGTTGAATGGTTCTGGTATCACTAAAATCAATCTGGAAAAGTTTGCACCACCAGCAACCTATTCAGGGTATGCGATGTTCAATTATGCAAGAAAGATCCAGCAAATTACTCTGGGACCAAATAGCTACTGGGGATCGAATCCAGCATCACATCCAGGTTTAAATGATGCTCAGGAAATTCCAGATGAATCCACCGGTCTGTGGCAAGCTGTTGGATCGGGAACCCTGAAAAATCCTTTAGGACAAGAGTTCTCGACAGGCAACGACATTACGGACCTGTACCGAAAAGGGGACAACAATCCCACTGGCGTCGAGACCTACGTCTGGCAACCGGTAAATCGGGTCATTGAGCCGACGACACCACCAGTTACACCGCCGACGACCAGTCAGGCCCAACCCGTGACGGTGCGTTATCTGGACGAACAAGGCAAACAACTGGCAAATAACCAAGTCTTGACCGGTAGCGTAGGTGAGACCTATCAAGCAGACCAGCTGTCTTTTGCCGGCTACCGGCTGAGCAAGACGGATGGCCAGACCAACGGCACCTTTACCGATCAAGCCCAGACCGTGACCTTCCACTACCAACAAAGCCTGCAATCGGGCGGGGATGCGGCTGGCATCGCACCAGTGGCCAGCGTGGTATATGCCACCAAGAAAATCGGCCTATACAGCGGCAAGAACTTTAGCAAACAGACCGTCAAACACTGGTACAGCAAGCAAAAACGGACCAACCGGCCGATGTTTGTGGTGACCGGCATTGCCGAGTCGAAGCAGGGCAACTTACGCTACAAGGTCCGTGACGTGAACCACCAGTCAAAGTCAGCAGGCAAGACTGGTTATATCACCGCCAAAGCCAGCTATGTGGCGCCGGTGTACTACGCCAAGAAGCAGGCCAAGATCAAAGTCCTGGCAACCGGTCTCAATGGTTACCGGCAAAAGGCGTTGAAGACCAAGGTCAAGCACTACCGCAAGGGGCAAGTACTCAAGGTCAAGAAAATTGTCGCCCACAACAAGACCACACGGTTCCAATTGACCAACGGCCAGTACGTTTCTGCGAATAAGAAATTAGTGATTGTCCCGTAATCGGGCACGAATAAAACAGCCATCCAATCAGACGTCAAGTCTCGTTGGATGGCTGTTTGTTTGCAATTAAAGTTTGAACCTTGGCTCGGTCCGGTCCGCCCACCGCGTTCCAACCCATATTTGGCGGACGGCAGGCGGATAACACAATTTCAGCCCAGTTACGTCCTTAACGCCGCCGATCATCTTTAGCGCGGAACTGCGCCACGTTGCCTGTTGCAGGCGTCCAAGCGTGACTCCGCAACGGATTAAACGCCTTGGATTGATGTTTGGCCCAACGGTCGAGAATTGCGGCCAGGCAAATGACCAGCGCCTCGTGGTCCGGCTGATCGATGGCCAGGGCCGTGGTGCCCCCGCCAGATTGGCTGACCTGATCGATAGTCGCGATGAGATTGCGACCGTGATAAATTTTAAAGTGACCGCTGTTCAGATTGCCCATGATGATCCAGTTCAAGCCGCGGACAAACAGGACCTCGCGAATCACGCCAAAGGTTTTGGCGACGCGGCCGACCGTTTGTCGATGGTAGATTAGCCGAAAGCGGGGGAGGAGGCCCAATGATTCTTGCTTGACCTCCGCTTCAAGGGCACCGGCAATTGTGTAGACAGATAAGACGTCCGCACGCAACCCCCATTTGCCAACTAACAAGTAGCGAGAGTGATTCGTGGTATCGCGAATGACCGTGGTGGCCTTCGCTGACAGCGCGGCTTGATTTAGGTACAGTGTACGCATGGGGACCCTCCTTTGAATCTTGACTAGCATCTTATTAGTCTCATTCTAACATGTTTCACAAGAAGCCGTTCAATAATATCATTTAGCCGGCCATTATGATAGAATAAAAAGCGAGGTGTTGGGAATGAAACCGTTTATTCATAATGACTGGTGGCCGGTGCTCGAGCCCGAATTTGAGCAAACGTATTATCAACAATTGCGCCAATTCTTGGTCGAAGAGTATCAGCACTACCGAATCGACCCGGACATGTATCACATTTTTACTGCGTTCGAGTGGACGCCGTTTAGCCAGGTCAAAGTGGTGATCTTGGGTCAAGACCCGTACCACAACCCTGGTCAAGCGCACGGCTGTAGCTTCTCGGTCCTACCGGGAACGCCGATTCCACCATCATTGCAGAATATCTATAAAGAACTCGAGAGTGACTTGGGCATCAAGCCCGTCCACCACGGTTATCTAGAAAGCTGGGCCAAGCAGGGTGTCTTACTGTTGAACTCCGTGTTGACCGTGCGCGACGGCAAGGCCTTTTCTCATCAAGGAAAAGGTTGGGAACGCCTGACTGATGCGGCCATTGCCAAATTATCGGCACGGCCGGAACCTGTGGTGTTTATCCTGTGGGGTAGCGCCGCGCGGTCGAAGATCAGTTTGATCGATACGCAAACCAATATCGTTTTGCAGGCGCCCCATCCAAGTCCGTTGTCCGCTTACCGCGGCTTCTTTGGGTCCAAACCATTTTCCAAAACCAACATCGCACTGACATCATTGGGTGAAACACCGATCGACTGGCAACTGCCAGAGCACGTTTCCGTCGATGAGGGGCCGCACTCAGCATCTAACCAAGCATAAGTTGAGAGAGAATTGATTCGTGGGATATTTTATGGAGGTCATTATCTATGGAACTTTTTGATAGTCTCAAGCAAAAGATTAATGGACAAAACAAAACCATCGTTTTCCCTGAAGGAGAAGATGCGCGGGTCTTAGGCGCCGCTAGTCGGTTAGCCGCTGACGGACTGATCAAATCCGTCGTATTAGGCAAGCAAAGTGATGTTGAAGCGACTGCCAAGGACAACAATATTGACTTAAGTCCAGTGACCTTGCTGGATCCTGAAGCCATTCCTGCTGACCAACACAAGGCCATGTTAGACGCCTTGGTTGCACGGCGGAAGGGCAAGAACACGCCAGAACAAGCTGCTGAAATGTTAAAGGATCCCAACTACATTGGGACGATGATGGTCTACATGGACCAAGCAGACGGCATGGTTTCTGGTGCCGTTCACGCAACCGGTGACACGGTTCGGCCAGCCTTACAAATCATTAAAACCAAGGAAGGCGTTCACCGAATCAGTGGGGCCTTCATCATGCAAAAGGGCGACCAACGTTTCGTCTTCGCTGATTGCGCCATCAACATTGAGTTGGATGCACCGGGCATGGCCGAAGTTGCCATTGAAAGTGCCCACACGGCCAAAGTCTTTGACATTGACCCGAAGGTTGCTTTGTTAAGCTTCTCCACCAAGGGTTCTGCCAAAGGTGATATGGTCACCAAGGTTCAAGAAGCCACGAAGATTGCCCACGAAACGGCACCTGATCTGCCATTAGACGGTGAATTACAATTCGATGCTGCCTTTGTACCAAGCGTCGGTGCCCAAAAGGCCCCAGACTCCAAGGTTGCGGGTCATGCCAACGTCTTTGTCTTCCCAGAATTACAATCCGGGAACATCGGCTACAAGATTGCCCAACGCTTTGGTGGCTTTGAAGCCATCGGTCCTATCCTGCAAGGCCTGAACAAGCCTGTTTCTGACTTGTCTCGTGGCTGCAACGAAGAGGACGTTTACAAGGTTGCCATCATCACCGCAGCCCAATCACTCTAGCATTTATTTACTGGACACAAATGAATTGCTAAATTAAAAGATACCCGGATTGCTATTTATCAGCAGTCCGGGTATTATTTATTCTGATGGGAAAATGGTTACTGATCACCAGGTTAACGCGTCACTTGATTTGGCGGTGACTAGCCGCCTCCCGTCCGCCAAATATGAGCCGGAACGCGGTGGGCGGACGGGCCGAGCCAAAGGGCGGTCTCGACTCCTCGACTTTGAGCCGGAAGACCGCGTCTCAAAGTCGCCAGTTCCCTAACCGGCGTGAATCATGCCGCTAAGGGAACTCCCACGGGTGAGCTCATATTTGGCGAACTCCCGGCTACAGGGGTGATTTACCACCAGTCAGTCCAATCCTTGACACTGTTTGGGCAACAGTCAAATCCAATCTGATCCAGTGTTATTGATAAGCACTACCCCGCCGGAGGCAGCCGGCAGTGGAGCCAGCTGTGTCGACCCAGTTAGCTGGCGTTGTTTGCCAGGTTACTGGGTGGGACGACTTCAGAGACTCGCCGATTTTGCGAGACTTTGAAGCGAGCCGAAAGACCGTTTCTCAGTCTGGAGGCGTTCCCCAGAGCAGGCGGAACTGCTGGCTGGTGGAGGCATTCTGGTTTCACAAATTTCAGCGGTAAAGACGCTATCCGACCGGGATAAATAGTGCTGTTCATTTAAGTAAGCGTCATAGAAATTCGTTAAAAAGGGGAAAGTAAGTATGTTTGAAACGACCGTAACGAGTCCGGAACAAACCATGGCGTTGGGCCAAGCGTTGGCTCCCGCCTTGCAACCGCGAGATGTGATCTTGCTCGATGGTGATCTAGGGGCGGGCAAGACGACCTTTACCAAGGGATTGGCCCTCGGTCTGGGCATCAAGCGTAACGTGAAGAGCCCGACATTTACGATTATTCGGGAATATCAGAGTGGCCGCATCCCGCTGTACCACATGGATGTTTACCGGCTAGAAGACGGTAGCGGCGATGAACTGGGGCTCGATGAATACTTCAACGGGGATGGCGTGAACGTGATCGAATGGTCAAAGTTTATTGCCGACGAGCTGCCCGCACAGTATCTGCGCATCATTTTTAAACGTGACGATGCCGCTGGGGAAAATCAGCGAAAATTGACCTTTGAACCGGTTGGTGCGCGCTTTGAAAAATTAGTTCAGCAGTTGGAGGACAGCCAAAAATGAGTGAAGAAGTCGCTATTCGCTTACCGAATCCAGCCGACGCCAAGCAATTGTTGACGCTACTCGACCGGCTGCAGCAAGAAAGCGATACGTTTACCCTCGCCGACGCTGATGACCCGATCAGTGCCGCCCAAGAGGCCGACCAGCTGACCCAAATCACGCACAGCCCGCGGCACTTGTTGCTGGTGGCGAGCTTGGGGAATCAGCTGTTGGGTGTCTGCTCCATCTCGCCCACGCCTCAGGGCAATGTCGGTGAATTAGGCATTGCGGTGGAGAAAAAATATTGGCACATGGGCATTGGCACGGCCCTGGTCGATGAAGCGCTTTACTGGGCCGATACAGCCAGCGCGCTTCAGGCGATTGGGCTCATCGTGCAGACCCGTAACGTGGCGGCGATGAAGTTGTACCAGAAGCTAGGTTTCACCCGGACCGCGACGCCGCCCAAGCTGGTCACCGATGATGATGGTGAACAGGTCACGGCAGTCGAAATGGTCTACCAAATTACAGGACAAGACTAGCTCGGTGAGACCGGGCTTTTTTTGCGACCATGAAAGCGGTATCCTTAACTTAAAGCGATTCGCTTTGAGGAGGGTGTCAGATGTATCGTGCAGATGAACAGCGTTATCAAAAAATGGTTTATAACCGGGTCGGCGACAGCGGCCTCAAACTCTCGGCAATTGGGTTGGGGCTGTGGAATAACTTTGGCAGTGTGGATGCCTATGCCACCCAAAAGGCCATCGTCCAGCAGGCCTTTGATTTAGGCATTACGTATTTTGACCTAGCCAACAATTACGGACCAGAACCAGGCAGCGCCGAAACCAATTTCGGTAAAATGTTGGCAACGGACCTGAAGCCATACCGGGACGAACTAGTGATTGCCAGCAAGGCGGGTTATGTAATGTGGCCGGGACCCTACGGTAACTGGGGGTCACGCAAGAGTATCATCGCCAGCGCCGACCAGAGTTTGCGGCGGACCGGTTTGGATTACTTCGACATTTTCTACAGCCACCGGGCGGACCCGCAGACCAATCCGGCAGGAACGGCGTTGGCACTGGATCAATTGGTTCGATCAGGCAAGGCGCTGTACGTTGGCTTATCCAACTACAGTGGTGCGCAGATCAAGGTGATGGCCGGCATTTTCAAGGACTTACATACGCCATTTATTATCGACCAGCCGCGCTACAACCTCTTGAACCGGCAGATTGAAACGGACGTCTTACCGGAACTGACTGCGGAAAAGAAGGGCGCCGTCAGCTTCAGTTCGTTGTGCCAGGGATTATTGACCAACAAATATTTGCACGGCATCCCCGCCGACTCCCGCGCCATGAAGGCCACGATTCCGTTCCTCCACCCAGCCCAGGTCGAACAAACGCTGGGAACCATCAAGCAGCTCAATGCCGTGGCGGCGGACCGGGGACAGAGCCTGGCGCAAATGGCGCTGGCATGGAACCTGCGGCAACCGGCAATCGCCAGCGTTCTGATTGGCGCCAGCCGACCGGAACAGGTGGTGGCCAATGTGGCGGCGCTAGAGAATCTGACGTTCAGTGCAGCAGAGCTCACAGCCATTGACAATATCTTGGCGGCTCAAGCCCCAATCGACTGGTCTGCCAAGGCCTAACGTGCTGTTGAACAAGCTGGTTTGACCGGGTGTCTGTGGTGGCCGGACAAAATAAAAACCCGTAGGCCAATCGCGACGAATGCGACTGATCTACGGGTTTTGTGTCGTTGATTGACAGGTTGAAAACGCCTACCTGCTAAGATTAGCTAAATCAGAAGTTTACGGCACCCTGTTAGCTCTGTCGGTTTAAGCCGTCACCTTAACAAATGACTTCAACGGCTGGGTGCCAAAATGATTGGCTTCGTACAGCAGGATGTTGGCGCAGGCCAGGCTGTCATCCAGCGCGTTGTGGTGATGGTGTAGGTCGATGTTTAACTCATCACAGACCGTGTCCAACTTGTGGTTCGGAAATTCCGGGAAGAACTTCCGACTGGTTTTGACGGTGTCTAACGTCAAATAACGGGCTGGTGGCAGGTTGTAGTGCTCCAGACTGCTCCGTAAGACCCCGTTGTCAAAGGGCGCGTTGTGCGCGATGACGAGGCGATCGCGTTGGAAGAAGGGGGCAACGTGCTCCCAAACCTCAGGAAAGGTCGGGGCGTTGGCAACGTCGCGTTCGTGGATGCCGTGAATCTGGACGTTGCGCCAGAAAAAGTCCGTATCAGGCTTGATCAACGAATAAAATTCATCGACGACTTGGCTGTCGCGAACGATGGTCAATGCTAGCGAGCAGGCGCTGTAACGTTTGCCACTCGCGGTTTCAAAATCCATGGCAACAAAGTTCACTGAATAATCTTCCTCTCTGATGATGCCGGGGCTAGACGGTCAGTTCGTCCACGTCTAATTCAACGGGACAGTGGTCCGACCCCATGACTTGGTCTAAAATTTCTGCCTTCTGTAATTGCGGTTGGAGACGATTGCTGGTGATGAAGTAGTCGATCCGCCAGCCGGCGTTATTGTCGCGGGCGTGGAACCGGTAGCTCCACCAGGAGTAGCGGTCGGTGGCGTCAGGATTGAAGTAACGGAAGGTGTCCGTAAAGCCTGAGGCCAACAGGTGCGTCATTTTTTCCCGTTCGTCGTCGGTAAAGCCGGCGTTCTTGTGATTGGTTTTGGGATTGCGCAGGTCGATCTCCGTGTGGGCCACGTTTAGGTCCCCACAGAAAATGATGGGCTTCTTGGCGTCTAGCTTTTGAATGAAGGCCAAGAAGGCTTCCTCCCAGCCCATCCGAAAGTTCAGCCGCTTCAAACCACTACCGGAATTCGGTGTATAACAGGTTAACACATAAAAGTCCGGATATTCCAGTGTAATGGCTCGGCCTTCATGATCGAAGTCGGGCGCATCGATACCGTAGATGACGTTTAACGGTTTGTGCTTGGTAAAGAGTGCCGTGCCGGAGTAACCCTTGCGTTCGGCGTAGTTCCAGTACTGATAGTAGCCGGGCAGGTCAAGGTCGATCTGGCCTTCTTGCAGCTTGGTTTCCTGCACGCCGAAGAAGTCCGCATCCAGATCCTTAAAGGTCTCACCAAAGTTCTTTTTCACAATTGCGCGTAGCCCGTTCACGTTCCAAGAAATAAATTTCAATTTTCGCACCTCCACTAACTGATTTTAGTATACCAGAAATGTTAGATTTTGCTTTGATTGATGCGTTCATTCCCGGTTGACAGGGGATTCATGGTAAAATAGGTCTATTGACCAAAAAGGCTGAGACCTGGCTCACGGGTCAAGCCAACGGCACTCACGACATCGCGGTCTGATTGCAGATGCGCGACCGATTTTACTGACCAGTCGTGAGGATAAGTTAACGTGTCGCGCGTTCAGTCACTTACTGGCGTAACGCGGTTAAAATTTTTGCAGAACGAGAGGATAAACATGATGATGGCAGAAGATATCGCAACGGCTTTCCCGGCAATTGAAATTTTAAAAAATGAACCCTTAGCGCATTTTACGCACACGAAGACCGGGGGCCCAGCGGATTACCTGGCTTTTCCAACCAATATCCAAGAAACCAAGTCCCTGTTGGCATATGCCAATGACTGCCACTTACCCGTCACGGTCGTTGGCAATGCTAGCAACCTGATCGTGCGTGATGGCGGTATTCGGGGGCTGGTCATGATTTTGACCAAGATGAATCAGATTACGACGGACGGTCAAACGGTAACGGCTGAGGCGGGTGCGTCCTTGATCAAGACCACGCAAGTCGCCCAAAGTCAGTCGCTAACCGGCTTGGAATTTGCGGCGGGCATCCCTGGCAGTGTCGGCGGAGCGGTCTTCATGAACGCCGGTGCTTACGGCGGTGAAATCAGTGAAGTCGCCTTTTCTGCGGAAGTCTTGACGACTGATGGCGAGATCCGGACGCTGAACCAAGACGAATTTGACTTTGGTTACCGGCACAGCTCGATTCAAGATTACAACGACATCGTGTTGACCGCGACTTTTGCCTTGAAGCCGGGGGATGGTCAGGCCATTCAAGCCAAAATGGACGACCTGAACGCGCGGCGAGCCGCTAAGCAGCCGTTGGACCTGCCGTCTTGTGGGAGTGTGTTCAAACGCCCTGAAGGCCACTATACAGGCCAACTGATTCAAGAAGCCGGGCTACAAGGCCTCAAGTGGGGCGGTGCCCAAGTGTCCACGAAACACGCCGGGTTCATCGTCAACATTGACCACGCCACGGCGACTGATTACTTAGACCTGATTCACCACATTCAATCAGTGATTTGGGAAAAGGATCACGTTAAGTTAGAAACAGAAGTCCGGATTATTGGGGAAGCGCCGGTAGCGGAGCGCCCATAATCACAACAAATTAAAAGGGGGAACCTTATGTGCCTATAGTTGAAGCAGTGATCCTGTTGATCGTGTTAGTTTTGTTCTCTAATATTATCAGTCACTACCTCACGTTTATACCCGTCAGTTTGATTCAAATTGCCCTGGGGCTGATTGTCGCCTTGGTTTGGCGATTTGAAGTGCCACTGGAGACTGACTGGTTTTTGCTTTTGTTCATCGCCCCGTTGCTGTATAACGATGGGCGGCGCTTTCCCAGACGAGAACTCTGGCGATTGCGGGGACCGATTTTTGCCAATGCCATCTGGCTGGTCTTCTTGACCACGATTTTGGGTGGCTTCTTGATCTATGAATTGATTCCCAAGATGCCCTTCACGGTGGCGTTGGCCCTGGCGGCCATCTTGTCGCCGACCGACCCCGTGGCCGTGCAATCGATCTCCAAGCAGGCCAAGCTGCCAGATAGCCTGATGCATTTGGTCAGTGGTGAAAGTCTGATCAACGATGCCAGTGGCCTGATTGCCTTCAAATACGCCATCGCCGCCACGGTTACCGGTGCCTTTTCCATGGGGACCGCCGTGGGTGACTTCTTTTACATCAGTATCGTCGGCTTTTTGTCCGGACTGATCTTTATGACGGCCATTCAGCTGTTGATGGATATCTTGCGGCGTCAAGGCATTGATGATGTGATCTTTAACACAGTTTTGCAGATTGCCACGCCGTTCGTGGTCTACCTGGTCACGGAAGAAGTGACCCACGCATCCGGCGTGATTGCCGTGGTGACGGCCGGTGTGCTCTATCATGCCCGGGAAAACCGGATTGTGGAAGATTCACCGGAATTGAAATTGGTCACGGAAAAAGTTTGGGATATTATTATTTATTCGTTAAACGGTATCGTGTTTGTCATTCTAGGAATCGAG
Source organism: Levilactobacillus yiduensis (assembly GCF_024718525.1). Taxonomy (NCBI): domain Bacteria; kingdom Bacillati; phylum Bacillota; class Bacilli; order Lactobacillales; family Lactobacillaceae; genus Levilactobacillus; species Levilactobacillus yiduensis. Next base: position 49,620 of record NZ_JAMXAZ010000003.1, on the reverse strand, counting down.
CTACCCGTGGCCACTTCGAAGGTCATCAAGGGTGGGCAATTCAATACCTGGCAGGCGCTGTTCTTCGCCTTCATGACCTGGGTCATCATTGTCGTCATTCGGACGGTCTGGACTTACGGGTACGTCTTATTTGAACGCCTCAATCACAAGGAACAGCCCAATAAGCCTGGCTTGCGAATGTCGATTCTGTCGGGCCTATCTGGGGTCCGGGGCGCCGTTACCATGGCCGGGGTCTTATCCGTGCCAATGACGATTGCCTCTGGGGCTGGTTTCCCGACGCGTTCTTTGATGCTATTCGTGGCGTCTGGTGTTATCATCATTAGTCTGGTGGCGGCCACAGTGACCTTGCCACTGATTTCTACGTCGGGGCAACCCCTCCAGACGCGGGCGAGTGCCAGTGATGAGAGCGCCAACGAGATTGATTTGGACGCGGACGGTGAGGAGATTCCCGTGGATACCGTGCGGCAAATCAGCGAGGACGAGGCGCGGGCCTACATCATGCGACTGGCTATTTCGAAAATCGAGGAGCTGCGGCGGCCCAACAATCAGCGGGCGGCCTACGACTTGATTTTGGATTACCAATTCGTCATCCGACGGTTGGAAATGAATTACCGGGCGGATACAGCGATGCAGAAGGTCTTGGAAGACGAAATCAAGTTACGCGAGGTCACGCTGGAGGGCGAACGCACATCCTTGAAGGAGCTGCGGAAGGGCGAAAAGATTACCCAGACCAGTTACGTCGGGGCCATTCGGCGCATTGAAAACATGGAAAGTCGGTTGACCCAAGTGGCCGGCCACACCATGCCCAGCGTGTTACGGTACTGGCGGGTCTTCTTCAAGCACATGTTCAGAAACGCGGCCTACTGGCTGCATTCCGAGGATACCGACCGGTTGCACGCGGAAAACAACCTGATTGAGCGGGAGACGGCCAAGGCGGCCATTAAGTCCTTGTCGCAGTACCTCGCCAGTTCAGATGTGGACGAAACGCAATTCGACAACCAGGCCGTTTACCACCTGCTGGTCCAATACCGAAACCGGATCGAACGGGCCAAGGCAGAAACGGCACCGGACCACGAGGAACTCTACCAACACCAGATCAACAAGTTGCGGGTGCGGGCACTGGGCGCCGAACGGACCGGGATTCAGTCGTTGTTAGAGGCCGGCAATATCACTTGGAACATGGCGTCACATTTGCGCCAGTACGTGAACTATTCGGAAAATGTGCTGGTGATGTCGCTCAATAACGACGAAGCTTAGTGCGCGTTGTTCCTGGTTTAGCGAATTCGAATAGATGCAAGGAGTTTGGGTTTAAATGTACCTAGGCTCCTTTTTTTGCGCCAAGTGGTTCGTACTGGCTGCCTTACCGTTCGTCAAATTTAGGCCGTGACGCTGTGGGAAGGGCCAGTCGAAGCCACAGAGCGGTCTTCAACCTCGCTTCGAGCCGAGAAACCTGCGTTACTACCGAAAGCACTAGCGGTCACAGGTGATGGGTGGTTTTTCACTAGAATAAATGTTTAGCAGCATCGTTGATACGGAAAATGACTAATTCCATTAGTAAGGCAACCGACCCAACCACCGAAAAAGGGTGACAAAATCAGGTTGGATTTCGTTAGTAAGAGTAGCGGGGATGTTAGTTAATGGCGCAAACTAAGAACGTGAGCGGCACAATGGGAATGCGCTGGCGTAAACCATGGTAAATTGGTTGTGTAAGATTGGGATTGGATAATCAATCAGATACCATCACATGGGTAACTGAGGAGTTTGGACGCGACAAAGTTGTCTCGATACACAAGAGTTCCGGAGGAGGCCAGGGGTGGAGCCAGCTGTGTCGACGGTGTTGGCTGAGGTTTCTTCTCAGCCTACAGCGTGGGGCGACTTGAGAGACTGGCGATTTTGCCAGGCTTTCAAGCGAACCGGAAGCCCGCTCTTTGGCTGGAGGTGTCCCCCATAGCAGGCGGAACCCCTGGCAGCCGGAGGTTGTGCGGTGGACAGCTTGATTGTGTAGCCCCGTCCGCCCACCGCGTCACGACCCATATTTGGCGGATGGAGGCGGCAATAATGCGTCCACCAATCAAAAAGTTGCGGCCCATCAGTGATGGCCCGCAACTGGGTAAGTCATTTTCAAATGTCTCAGGTGTTAGTCGGTTACTTCGCGATTGTCCATGATCAGGTACAAGATCCAGTAACAGAACAGCTGAATCAGCGTCATCAAGCCCACGAAGACCCACATGTTCGTGGTCCACATGTCCATCAACGGGCGGATGAACTGCTCGGGATTGAGGAAGAGATAGACCGTGTGAATGCGGAGAAAACGGCCGATGTACAGGCCCACCGACGTCAAGAAGGTGAGCACCAGCACGACGAACAGGTGGGCAATGCCATTATCCTTCGCCAAGCGGTGAGTGATAGCCTGGCTGACGTGATTGAGGCTCCAGAAGCCCAAAAACGAGCAGCTGATGGCGCTGATGATCATGTAGGTGAAGTAGATCCACAAGTGCGGCGTGACCCGCAACAGGCCACTCACGGCGTATGGCTGCAGGAGCGACAAGTGGAACAAGTCCGTTAACAGGTAGGGCGCGTTGGGATAGAAGAGCAACCACAAGATCACCAGCGGCCAAAAGAGCCAGCCGCGAGGGTGTTTGCTGCCCAGGTGAAAGCTCAATTCAATGGGGATGGCCCCTAGAAAGGTGTTGAGCACTAAGAAGGAGAAGGGATCCTTGGCACGGAAAAAGAGAAAAACGAGCCACGCCACAAAGAATACGCGGATTTCCCACTTTGCTCGCCGTTTCATTACCATCACCAATCCTTTCACAAGCTACTACCTTTATTTTACAGCGTCTCTGTCAGAAACGAACAGAATATGACTTCTATCTTAGCAGATTATTAGCAGATAAATAATGACAATCGTTCACTTTAAGGAATCTGTAAGTTTTTACGGCTGACACGGGGACTTTCGCCGAATCAAGCGGAATCGGGGCGAAATGTCAGCGGCGCCGTGCTATAATGAAATTTGAATTCAATTTGGAGGGAAAGTCATGAACCTGGATTGGGGAAATCTCCTAACTATCGGCAATCTGGTCAACGTTCTCGACATTCTTGTGGTGTGGTTCGTCATCTATGAATTAATCGTGATGCTACGCGGGACTAAGGCAATTCAGCTGTTCCGGGGTGTCATTTTAATTCTGATCGTCCGCTTTGTCAGTGCCTACATGGGACTGAACACGGTGTCGTGGCTGGTCGACCAAGTGATCAACTGGGGCGTTATTGCCATCATTATTGTTTTTCAACCAGAAATTCGGCGGGGGTTGGAGCACCTCGGCCGGGGGTCTTTGTTCGTCCGGGTCCGTCATGAAAATGAGGCGGCCAATAAGATGATCGAGGGCCTGGATAAGGCTATCCAGTACATGTCCAAACGGCGAATCGGGGCGTTGATGACGATTCAGCGCGATACCGGATTGGAGGACTACATTGAAACGGGGATTGATTTGGATGCGGAATTGACTGGTGAATTGCTGATCAATATCTTCATTCCCAATACCCCGTTGCACGATGGCGCCGTCATCATCCGGGACAACCGCATCGCCGTCGCCGCGGCCTATCTGCCGTTGTCCGAAAGTAATCTGATTCCCAAAGAATTGGGGACGCGGCACCGGGCGGCCGTCGGCATTTCCGAAGTCACCGATGCTTTGACCATCGTCATTTCCGAAGAAACCGGGGAAGTCTCCATCACCAAGAACAACGAGCTGTTGCGCGGGTTGACGCAGACGGATTACCTGAAGTTCTTGCGCAATGAACTGGTCAACGATGAGGCCACAGAGACCAACAACGTGTTTCTAAAGGCGTTGGACTGGTTCGATCAACGGTTTAGAGGGGGGCGGCGTTAATGAAAAACGAACGTTACACCACGTGGCTGTACCGCATTCTCGCCCTCATCTTAGCGATCCTGTTGTTCTTCTACGTCAACAGCACCAAGTCATCCAGCAATGGGTCGTCAACCAGCACCAGCAGCAACAACACCTCGTTGACGGCGACCAAGACCATGACAGTGTCGGTGCCCCTGCAACTAAATGTGAATAGTAATAAATACTTCGTGACCGGCTACCCGTCTAAAGTGAAAGTGAAGCTGAAGGGGCCGCTCGCCCTGGTGACCACGACGGCCAACACCCAAAATTTTAAGGTGTACGCCGCCTTGAGTGACCTGGGGGTGGGAAAGCACACCGTCACGCTGCATCAAGAAGGGTTGAACCACGAGATCTCCTCGACGATTTCGCCAGCAAAGATCTCAGTGGACATCGAACCACGACGGACGGTTTCATTCCCGGTCAAGGTTCGGTATAATAGTCAAAACATCGCTGCCGGGTACAGTGCTGGCAAGGCGACCTCAGACACCACCACAGTCAAGGCGACCGGGGCGGCTAACGAGATTGCCCGTGTCAAGCAAGTGGTGGCCCAGTTGACGGTACCCGCCAATACCAAGAAGACGGTCAAGAGCCAAGCGGTGATTGAGGCGTTGGATAGTAGTGGCAAGACGGTCAACGTCATTTTGACGCCGTCGACGACCACGGTGAACCTGCCCGTTACCTCGGATGGTGAGGGCAAAAAGGTTAGCGTCGATGTTTCCGGCAAAAATGGCAGTAGTGACTCGTCCTATTCGATCACGGCCAACCCCAAGAAGGTCATGGCGTATGGGAGTGCGAGCCAGTTGAGTAAGCTAGGTAGCAGTGTGGCCGCATCGGTGGATCTCAGTGATATCACCAGCAAGACCACCAAGACGATCACCCTAGATGCGGATGAAAACAATGTGACGGCCATTGACCCAACCACGATTCAAGTGACGGTCAACGTGTCGAACAAATAAACCAACAAACAGATTGAGAAATGAGGAATTTTGATATGAAGTATTTTGGAACTGATGGTGTGCGGGGCGTTGCGAACCAAGATTTGTCACCCGAATTAGCGTTTAAGGTCGGCCGCTTTGGCGGTTACGTGTTGACCCAACACGCCGATAGCGATAACGCGCATCCCCAAGTCTTAGTTGCCCGTGATACCCGGATTTCTGGCCAACTGCTGGAAAACGCGCTGGTCGCTGGTTTATTGTCCGTCGGCATTGAGGTGCTGCGCTTGGGTGTCATCACCACGCCAGCCGTGGCCTATTTGGTCCGGACGCAAGGCGCCGCAGCTGGTGTTATGATCACGGCCTCACACAACCCGGTAGAATACAACGGCATCAAGTATTTCGGTAACGACGGCTACAAGTTGTCTGATGAAATGGAAGAAGAAATCGAAGCTTTACTGGACGCCAAGAGCGACGACCTGCCACGGCCAACGACCGATGGCTTAGGGACCGTCGAAGATTACTCCGAAGGTAGCCAAAAGTACATTCAATTCCTGGAACAAACGATTGCCGATGACTTAGACGGGTTACATATCGCGGTCGACTCCGCTAACGGGGCCACCAGTGGACTGGTTTCCCGGCTGTACGCGGACCTGAACCTGGACTTTGACACGATTGCGACGACACCGAACGGCTTGAACATCAACGACCAAGTCGGCTCGACGCATCCTGAACAATTACAGAAGTTCGTCGTGGAAAAGGGCGCTGAGATTGGCTTGGCCTTTGACGGTGATGGCGACCGGTGCATCGCGGTCGACGAGAACGGCAACATTGTCGATGGTGACAAGATCATGTACATTTGCGGAAAATACATGGCGGAACATGGTCGCCTGAAAAAGGACACCATCGTGACGACCGTCATGAGCAACCTGGGGATGTACAAGGCCATGGCTGCGCACGAATTGAAGTCGGTCAAGACCAAGGTCGGGGACCGTTACGTGGTGGAAGAAATGCGTAAGTCCGGCTACAATCTGGGTGGCGAACAATCTGGCCACATCGTCTTTTTGGACTTCAACACGACCGGGGATGGCCTGTTGACCAGCCTGCAACTGCTGCACATCCTAAAGGTCACGGGCAAGAGCTTGTCCGAACTGGCCGCTGATGTCAAGACGTACCCCCAAAAGTTGGTCAACATTAAAGTGGCCGACAAGCAAGCTGCACTGGAAAACCCACAAGTCCAAGCAATGATTGCAACGGTGGAAAAGGAAATGAACGGCGATGGCCGCGTCTTAGTACGGCCTTCCGGGACTGAACCACTGCTACGGGTGATGGCGGAAGCGCCAACCGAAGAAACGGTGGCAGGCTACGTTGATCGTATTGCGGATGTGGTCCGTGCCGAAGTTGGGATTGATTAAGCATTTATCAAACGGGATTGCTGACTCAAAGGTGAGCCACCAATCCCGTTTTTGCTGCCAGAAAGCTTCGTAGGCCGGTTTTGGTGGGCCAATTGCCCTGTTTTCACCGGAAAATAGGGGGCAAAATTTACGGAAAAATTATTATTAAAATTTCGATAGACCGGTTTAGACTTTTCTGATTGACAACCTTGGCCAAAGGCTGTAAAGTATAGTCATTCAGAGATGATTTTCATAAGATTTCAGTCTATACCAATTTCTGAGAAAAGGGATTCATTTCGTTAATCAAACTATCCGACCCGGCCGGTTAACCGGAATTGGTGTCGAGCAAAGGAAGATATTAATATGTGTGGAATTGTTGGTGTTACGGGGAACGACAACGCCGTTAAGATTTTAGTTGACGGTTTGCAAAAATTGGAATACCGGGGTTACGATTCAGCCGGTATTTACGTTAACGACCAAAAGGGTCAGGACTACTTGGTTAAGACCAAGGGCCGGATTTCGCAATTACGGGCAAAGATTACGCCTGACGTTCACGGTTCCACGGGGATTGGGCACACGCGTTGGGCCACGCATGGGGTCGTTAGCGTGGACAATGCGCACCCACATTTTTCAAATGACAACCGGTTCTACTTGGTCCACAATGGTGTGATCGACAACTTCCAAGAATTAAAGGCGCAGTACTTGAGTGACGTGCCGTTCAGAAGCCAAACGGATACGGAAGTCGTTGTGCAATTGATCGACAAATTTGCCGTTGAAGACAATTTAGACGCTAAGCAAGCCTTCTTGAAGACGCTGAGCCTGTTGAAGGGGTCTTCTTACGCCTTCTTGATGATGGACCGCGATCAACCAGATACGTTATTCGTTGCCAAGAACAAGAGCCCACTGTTGATTGGGGTCGGTGACGGCTTCAACGTGGTCTGCTCCGATGCTTTGGCTATGTTGCGGCAAACGCACGACTTCTTAGAATTGATGGACGGCGAAGTCGTGACCATCACGCCTGACAAGGTCGCTATCCAAGACGCCAACGGCCAACCCGTTGAACGTAAGACCTTCCACGTCGACATGAACCCTGACGAAGCAGACAAGGGGACTTACCCATTCTACATGTTGAAGGAAGTCGACGAACAACCTAACGTGATGCGGAAATTAGCCCAAACTTACCTGTCAGAACACGGCGAGCCCGAAATTGATGACAAGTTGTTGAAGGCAATGCAAGCCGCTGACCGGCTTTACATCGTCGGTGCCGGGACCAGTTATCACGCCGGCTTGATTGGGAAGCGCCTGTTTGAAAATCTGGCCCACATCCCAACGGAAGTCCACGTGTCTTCCGAATTTGCCTACGAACAACCGATGTTGGCTGACAAACCATTCTTCATTTTCCTGACGCAATCAGGGGAAACGGCCGATAGCCGTGAAGTCTTGGTCAACGTCAACGACGCGGGTTACCCAAGCCTGACGATCACCAACGTGCAAAACTCCACGTTGTCTCGTGAAGCCACTTACACGCTGTTACTGCATGCCGGTCCTGAAATCGCCGTGGCCTCAACCAAGGCGTACACTGCCCAAATTGCGCTCGAAGCCATCTTGGCCAAGGCGTTGGGTGAAGTGACGGGACAAATCATTGCCCAAAACTTTAACGTTCGTCAACAATTAGGTTTGGTGGCAACAGGGATGCAAGCCATCGTCGACGAAAAAGATAAGCTGGAAAAGATCTCCAACGACTACTTGATGAAGACCAACCGGGCCTTCTACATCGGTCGGGGACTCGACCACGCCGTTTCCTTGGAAGCCGCTTTGAAGCTGAAGGAAATCTCTTACATCCAATGTGAAGGATTCGCTTCAGGTGAATTGAAGCACGGGACGATTGCCTTGATTGAAGATGGTACGCCGGTTATCGGCTTCATCACCCAGGCGAAGACGGCCGGTTTGACGCGCAGCAACTTGCAAGAAACCATGGCACGTGGGGCCAAGACCTTGACCATCGTGCGTGAAGGCTTAGCCGTTGACGGCGACGACCTGATCTTGCCAGACGTTGACGAAATGTTGATGCCATTGCTGAGTGTCGTGCCTGCCCAACTGTTGGCTTACTACACCAGCCTGAACAAGGGCCTGGATGTCGACAAGCCACGGAACTTGGCTAAGAGTGTCACTGTTGAATAGGGTTTAACTTAAAACAAAACGAAGCGGTCACGTCTCAGGTCAAACTGAGAGGTGGCCGTTTTTTGCAACTATGTAGGCATAGTTTGCCGCCTTACCGTTCGGCCAATATGAGCTGGAACGCGGTGGGCGGACGGGTCGAGCCACAGAGCGGTCTCGACACCTCGCTTTGAGCCGAAGACCACGTCTCAAAGACGCCAGTTCCCTAACCGGTAAAGCCCACCGCTAAGGGAACTCCCACGGCTGAGCTCATATTAGCCGAACTCTCGGCTACACTGGTGGTTGTCAATGTATCTGGTTTTGGTCAATTGGTGATTGCATTGTTGCCGACCCAATGTCAGTTGACTTGACCTAATCAATCTGCCGGAGGAGGCCAGGGGTGGAGCCAGCTGTGTCGACCCAGTTAGCTGGCGTCTTGTGCCAGGTTACTGGGTAGGACGACTTCAGAGACTCGCGGACCTTGCGAGGCTTTGAAGCGAGGTGGAAGCCCGCTCTTTGGCTGTAGCCGTTCCCCAGAGCAGGCGGAACCCCTGGCAGCCGTAGGCGACTGGCTTGGACAATAGACGAACGGTAAGGCGGCCTTCAAAATGAGTTGCCCAACAACCGACTTTGTTCGACACAGATCAAGTGTTTTCCTTGCCTAAATTTAGGTTTAGTTGTATAGTAATTGCAAATCATCTAAACGAGGAACGGAGGTGCAGACCATGAAGTATACGAAGCGAGTCGATAGTCACAAGAACCAGAAGCAACGGGATGCGACCTTTGAAAAATTCCGTAAGCAGCAAAACGATTTAAGCGCGAACCGACGGGGAATCCGGCGGAAGTAGGACGATAGCCATTGGCGGTCGCCCTTTTTGTTTACAGAAAATTTACCAAACTCCTGAGCAAAAAGCTTGAAAAACTGGTCTAGAGCATTTATAATTGGGCTATACCATTAAGAGAGGGAGACTGAATGATATGGAACAATTAACAAATATGAATGTACAAATTGTCAGTGACAAGCAAGCAGGCGGCAAAGCGGGGTTCAAAGTCTTTGAAGATGCCTTACAAAATGATGCGAAGGTTCTAGGCTTGGCCACTGGGAGCACGCCAGTCACGATTTATGGACAACTCGTGGCCAGCGATTTGGACTTCAGTCAGTTAACGTCGGTCAACCTGGACGAATACGTGGGGCTGAATGCGGATCATCCCCAAAGCTACCACTACTTCATGCAACAACACTTATTTAACGCCAAGCCATTTGCGCATTCCTACGTGCCAGATGGGTCTAACTTAGACGCAGCGGCCGCTACCAGCGAATACGACCAAATTATCGCGGACAACCCGATTGATCTCCAACTGTTGGGCTTAGGTAAGAACGGGCACATTGGCTTCAACGAACCCGGCACGGATCCCGAATCCACGACGCACAAGGTGACGCTGACAGAATCAACGATTGACGCCAATGCCCGTTTCTTTACCAACGCCGATGAAGTACCCCGTTACGCTTACTCCATGGGTATTGGATCCATTCTGAAAGCCAAGCAGATTCTGATTGTGGCCTACGGTGAAGCCAAGGCAGCCGCAGTGGCAGCCATGATTCAAGGTCCAGTCACGCCAGACGTGCCGGCCAGCTATTTGCAGACTCATCCGAACGTGACCGTGATTTTGGATGAAGCCGCTGCAAGTCAGTTAGATTAAGTCTTTGTGTCAAAGGCGTTTTCTCTTAAATTCCCCTTTCTGCACCCGGTCGAGATATGGTATTCTTGACTTGGAAACGATTTTAAGGGGGAAACCGGTAAGATGAAACGAACAAAAAGATGGCTGCTGGCCACGCTGATTGTCGGCGTGGGTCTCGGCGGTCTCACCATGAGTAAGGGAACGGGTCATGCGGCGACTACCGATCCTCAATCTTTCATTTCAACGTTGAAAAGTCCCGTCACCTCGGTGGCGAACCAGTATAAATTGTACCCGTCCGTCATGATGGCGCAGGCGGCGTTGGAAAGTGCCTGGGGAACCAGTACGCTGACCACGACGGCTAACAATTATTTTGGAATCAAAGGCAGTTATAACGGGCAGTCCGTGACGATGCAAACGGCCGAGTACGACAGTGATGGCCAACTGTATTACACGAACGCCAATTTCCGAAAATATCCAAGTGCCAAGGCTTCAATGACCGACAACGCAACGCTTTTGCGCGGTGGTACCAGCTACAATCCCACACTCTATAGTGGGACGTGGCGGGAAAACGCGGCGACTTACAGCGATGCGGCCAATGCCTTGACCAATACTTATGCGACGGCACCGACGTATGGATCCAGCTTGATTTCCATCATTAAGACGTATGGTCTGAACACGTTGTTGGACGGGAGCGCAAGTAGTTCTTCGTCATCTAGCAGTAGTTCGTCCAGCGAGTCTTCAACGGATACCACCCCAGAACCGACGTACGCGACGGCCAAGTATTACGGCGCGGCTGGCGGGCAAACAGCGCGGTTGAACAGTAAGTACACCAGCTATCGGCTGTACAATCACGTGAAGGGCACGCGAGCTGACATTACCAAGACGGCTTGGAAGAAAGTGAAGGCCGGCCAAGACGTACAGGTCTATTTGAACATGCGGGGCGTGAAAACCACTAAGAATGGCAACAAGACCACGTGGTACCGCATTACCTTTAGCAATGGCGCCTCCGCAAAGCGATACTGGCTCTACAGTAAGGCATTGACGTTGCCAAAGGTGACCTACAGCAAAGGAACAGCAAAGGTGAAGGTCAACAGTGCATTGAGTGGGTATTACTACAACCACGTGTACAATTCACCCTACTTGGCCAAGTCGATGGGCAAGTTAAAGGCACTGACCGCCAAGTCCTATACGGCGGACAATCAAGCCGTTCGCACCCAGGATGGCATCAAAACGACCTGGTACCGCATCAAGGTCGGCGATAAGAAGTACTGGATCGCGGCCAACGAAGCGGCGGCCAGCCCACAGTATGATTACGTGACCTATGCCAATGCCAGTGGTACCAAGAGGTTGAGTGCCAAGTACAGCAAGTATCATTTGTACAATCACGTGAAGAAGACGCACTTCGACCAGCAGACCTTTGATTGGCCGAAGGGGGTCAAGAAGGGGACCAAGGTTACCGTGAACTATAAGGGCGTCAAAACGACTTATGGCACAACGTGGTACCGGTTCAAATTCAACGGCGATAAGACCAATTACTGGGTCGATTCACGCGCATTAGCTTAAGTCAATTCACTGGAAGTTCTAGCCGTCATGGCTGGAACTTTTGTTTTTTGTACCTCGGTCCTTTAATAAAGTTCTAAAGCTCATCGTAAACTACCCACAAGGCAGTATTTTTTGGTATAATACAACAGACTGAGCCCGGTCCATTTACGGGCGCGTAGGTAACGCAAAAACTGAGTTAGGAAGTTTAATTCATGGATAATTCTTACAAAATTAAGGTACAACACGTTACGAAGGAATACGATCTTTACAAGAGCCAGGCTGAAAAGCTGCGGTCGTTCTTCTCGCTGCGCAACTCAACGGTGCCGCACTTCTGGTCACTGATGGGCATTTCCCTGGAAGTGAAGCCGGGCGAAACGCTGGGCTTGATCGGGGTCAACGGCTCTGGAAAGTCCACCTTGTCCAACATCATTTCCGGCATCATTCCCCAAACGACGGGGACGGTCGATGTTCGCGGCGATACCTCGATCATTGCGATTGGGGCTGGACTGCGGGGCAACCTGACTGGATTGGAAAACATCCGGTTGAAGGCCTTGATGCAGGGGCTGACCAATCCCGAGATCGATGCGTTGATGGACGACATCGTGTCGTTTGCTGATATTGGTGATTTCTTGTACCAACCAGTCAAGAGTTACTCCTCAGGGATGAAGTCCCGGCTAGGGTTCTCCATCGCCGTGCACGTCAACCCGGATATCCTCATCATTGATGAAGCGCTGTCCGTCGGGGATGATACTTTCTACCAAAAATGTGTGGACAAGATTTCTGAATTCAAGGATGAGGGCAAGACCATCGTCTTCGTCAGTCACTCCTTAAAGCAAGTGGAAATCTTGTGTGACCGGGTTGCTTGGATCCACTACGGTACGCTGAAAGAACTTGGCGCCACCAAGGACGTGGTCAAGCATTACCGCGAATTCACCAAGTGGTTCAAGGGCCAGACCAAGAAGGAAAAAAAGCACTTCCAACGCCAAATGAAGACCAACCAGAAGTCGTTTGACATCGACGCTTACCAAAAGCAGGTCACCGAGGAACGCCAAGCGGCGGCGCCAACGGATCGCAACGTAGCGGCTGAGGTCAAGAAAGATTTCTATGGGTCGGTCATCAGCGAAAAGATGAGCTGGGGCAACCGGTTACTGACCAGTGCCGTGGCCATCGTCTTTGTGGTGGCCTGCCTGGTCAATATTTCTGGGCATTCGCTGGGTGAGGTCATCGAGCATCCAAGTAACATCGTGCACCCCGAAACAGTACTGCACGACCAGAACAAGACAACTAACGTTAAATAAATTAGAACACGGTAATAAAATGGATAGATTTTTATCATTTATCGTGGTATCTTTAAGTTACCATTTATTTACCCCTTTATTTAATTTCCCAATGAATTGAATAAAGGTTTATCTCTCATTTGGTGGAAACTAAATGGTGGGGCTGGAGCAATCCGGCCTCTTTTTTTGTCTTTCGACCGCGATGTTGGTTTTAAATTGTCAGAATTGTCAGAAGTTGCTATACTGGGGCCAATCCAAAACGTTAGGGGTGGTCTCATGATTGCATATAAGCGGGTATTGGGCCATGTGACTTGTTGCGCTTAGTCAATTCACATGGAGGAAAAATCATGACAGCAATTTATGACAATGAAAAATTTTTTGAACGCTACCAACAAATGCCGCGGAGCCAACAGGGCTTAGCCGGAGCCGGGGAGTGGGCGACACTAGCACCACTCTTGCCAGACTTCACGAATCAAGACGTGCTGGACCTGGGCTGTGGCTATGGTTGGCACGCCCGTTATGCGGCGGAACACGGCGCACGGTCCGTACTGGGCATCGATATTTCTGAAAAGATGCTGGCCGTGGCCCGGCAAAAGACGACGAGTCCGGTCATCACCTATCAGCGAGGCGACCTGACCAAGTTAGACTTACCGGCTGATCAGTATGAGACGGTACTTAGCTCGCTGGCCCTGCACTACGTACCAGACTTTGCTGCGGTCGTCGAACAAGTGGCGCGCTACCTGAAACCGAACGGGCAATTTATCTTTTCCGTGGAGCATCCCGTCTTCACGGCAGCTGGTAGCGAGCAGTGGCACCGTGACAGTCAAGGGCAGATTCAAGATTTTCCGGTCGACCGGTACTTTGAGGAAGGCGAACGGACGACGGAGTTTCTTGATACACCAGTTCGTAAATACCACCGGACATTGACGACTTACTTGGAGACGCTCCTACAACGGGGCTTTGTACTAGAGCACGTCGTCGAGCCGCAGCCACCGGTGTCCATGCTGGACCTACCTGGCATGCGCGACGAGTTGCGGCGGCCAATGATGCTGATCGTGGTTGCCCGCAATCAGGGATAAGTAATTAAAGGTTGCAAGCTCGAAAGTAGCCAGATTTATGGTGATACCACAAGGACAAAAGTAGTCTTTGAATGTCATGTGATCGGTGCTGGTCGCCTTACCGTTCGCCAAATTTGGACCGTGACGCTGTGGGAAGGACCGGTCGAAGCCAAAAGTCGGTCTTCAACCTCGCTTCGAGCCGAAAATCACGTCTCGAAGACGCCAGTTTCCAAGCAGGTCACTTGAAAACTCCCACGGCTGAGTCCAAATTTAGCTCACTCTCGGCTACGTGACAGGTTACCCACTAGTGTGGATGAACGTTGCCATTTCAGAGATTTCCCTGCAAATTTGGCGGGTAATCTCTGACAGCCGCAGATGGCGGTGTGGACTAATTTAGTGTTCACAAATCCTTGTCAGCTGAGTATTATCAGGTGTTTTTGTACTTGCAACTTTTAGGTAAGTAAATCGTGAAATTAACGGAAGAGACGGCTGCGCAGGTGGCTGTTTCTTTTTTATTTAGGAAATGTGGTGGATGCGTGGGTGAACGTGGAAAGCCCCGCCAATCGGCAACTACGGCCCACAAATCATCAAGCCCCATGGCCATGTCACAAAAAAATAGTGAAAATTACCAACTATTTTTTGAAAAGCATTGACAGCGCTTACAAAAACCGGTATATTATATCTCGTAAGGTATTAATAATTACCTTCTAATCAATTCTCTTTCTCTCTTATGCCGACCACTGCCATTCCCTGGTAGTGGTTTTGTTTTGCCCAAAATCACGGTATAATAGAAATATTGTGTGGAGGTGATTGTGATGAAAAGTCATGAGACATTTACATTGATCGAGGAAATTACACGCCTCGATGGGAGCAAGTACATGGAAATCAGTGACATGGTCCAAAACGGCCGGGCGGAGTTGGCGGTCGAACGGAAGCTGATCAAGCAGGTCCGCATCCTCCAGCTCAACATTGCCCACACGCCGCACGTGCAGGCGTACGAGGACTATGTCAATGAGAATTACACGATGCCTGAAGAAGACTTCACCGAATTTCAGGAGTGGAAACGCACGCCGGAAATGCAAGAAGAAGTGGCAGCGATTTTACATGAAAATCACATTGGGTAGTCGATAGTTAATGGTCAAACCCAACTGACCCGATAACGCTAACAAAAACTGTGAAAGCTCTAACGCGGTAAATGCCGTCGTTGGGGCTTTTTTCATGGCATTAGCGGACAGTCATCTATCAGTATATAAACCAATTGTTAGTTAAATTGGTTACAAAATTGTGGTACTCAACTAGTAATCGTGCTACTATGAAAACGGATTCATTAATACACACATTTTTTGTTTTGGAGGGACATTTTATGAAAAAATCTTTAACTGTGATGAGTGTTTTATTAATGCTGACTAGTGCGGGTGCCGGTATTTCCCTGAATCAAGTCGTTACCCCAACGTCGACGGCGCAAGCGGCTGCTTTGAACGCAGCTAAATTGGCTAATGGTAAGTACAGCATCAACTTCAACGTCTACAAGACCGGGACCACGACGGCTTCTGAAGCGGCCCAATACCTCAACAGCAAGGCAACGGTCAGCGTGAAGAGTAAGAAGGCAACGGTCACCATTAAGGGCACCACTGCTGGTAACCAATTTATCCAAGCACTGACATTAAATGGCAAGGACGCCCAAGTAACGAAGGCGGCAAGCGGCAATACATACACCTTCAGTAACGTTAACTTGAAGAAGGACCAAGTCATCGGATTTAGTTTGGCAGTCCCAATGAACGGCCAAACCATTAAGATGCAAGAATCTGCGACCCTGAAATTTAACACTAGCAGTTTAAAGGCCACCAGCAAGGCTAAGGCCAAGAAGGTTGCTTTGAGCACCAAGAAGATCAAGGCCAAAGCCAAGAAGTTAAGCGGGACCGCGACCAAGGGCGCCAAGGTGACGGTCAAGCACAACAAGAAGACCTTAGGTAAGGTCACGACCAAGAAGAAGGCTTACACGGTCAAGCTGAAGAAGGCTGTGAAGAAGAGCTGGAAGCTAAAGGTCACCGCAACCAAGGCGGGCTACAAGACCGTGACGAAGACTGTTACTGTTAAGTAAGTGAAGTGGTAAAGTCACTACCGGTTTTCGGTGGTGATTTTTTGGTTATACAAGTCAGCGTGGACGAGGTGTTGGCAGGTATCTAGTAAACGCTAAGACTAGCGAAACCAGGATACCTCCGCCAGCCAGCAGTTCCGTCTGCTCTGGCGTCTTTGAGACGCGAACTTCGGCTCAAAGACGAGGTGTCGAGACCGGGCTTTGGCTCGACACGTCCGCCCACCGCATTCCGACCCATCTTTGATGGACGGTAGGCGGATGTTTTTCACAACGCAACCAATTTAAAACCAATAAAATAAAGAAATGGGGGAGCACTCATGAAACACATCCAGCAATTATTCCGGCTGATTGGCTGGCTCGTGGTGGGCCTGGCACTCTTTGCCTGGGGTCAACCCGTGAGCAGTCACGCGGCCACTTTGAGCAATGGCATTTATCAAGTGCCACTGAAAATTTTAAAAGCCGACAGTTCCGCAACCTCCACGGCCAGTCAGTTCTTTGGTAAGTCAGCGGTCGTGCGGGTGAACGACGACCAGTATACGGTGCTGATCACCTCCAACGGGGCGCAGTACATCAAGTCGATGAAGGTTGCCGATCAAGCCGTGACCAAGGTCAAGACGGTCAAGTCGCAGGCCATTTATCAGTTTAACCTGACGAAGCAGAAGAGCCCGTTGACGACGACCTTTAGCCTGACCACGCCATTGGGCGCCATGAAAGAAACGGCGCGGCTAACGTTGGGCTGGGGGCAGGCCAAGTCGTTGAGTACCAGTACGGCGACCAGTGACCTGATTGCCCAGACCGTTAAATTAATTCCGGCGACGAGCAGTTCTTCGAGCATCAAGGTTCCTAAAACGACGGGCACCACGACCAGTACCAAGACGTCTAAGGCTGCGACGACTCGTTCGGCTAAGACCGAGTACTGGCGCTACCAGGTCTTACAGGGCAATAAGATGGCCAAATCTGAGGCCGACCAGTACTATACGGACGTGGCCACGGTCACACCACAGGGAAGCGGCTATCAGGTAACGCTCAAGGTCGCCTACGCCAAGTCGTTGAAGCTGGGCAGCAAGGCCGTTGTGCCTGAATCGATCAACGGTCAGCAGCCGCAAAACGTGACGTACGGGCAGCAGGGCAAGACCTACACCATGCACTATGCCTTTACAATCAAGCGGCCCAGTCAATTGACGCAAAAACTAATTCCCGGGCGCATCCACGTGACGGTCCCCGCCATGAACATTAGCCAGACTTTCCCCGTCCGCTTCCGCTTTGCCCGTAGCGGGGCAGCGAATCAGGCGGCTGCGGCTAACGTGAGTGCGTTGCCGCAAACGAAAAACGTGGCGGCCGCATCGGCGACGAGTCAAGCTGCCACCAGTTCAAGCGAGCAACCACAACGCAAGGCCGAGTTACCGGCAACCGGTGAGTATCGCGGCCTGGCGTCGTTGATTGGCGTCGTGGTTCTCGGTATCGGGTTAGGAGGCAGCATTTATGTTAAAAAGCATTAAAGTGGTGATCCTCGCCCTGATACTGGGCGTGCTCGCCAGTCTGACACCAGTGGTGGGGCACGCGCAGTCGCTGGATTACGCAGCGCTGAAGTACGGGACTAACCAGACGTCCATGGCCAGCGGGTATTTCGTCCATCCCGCCCAGGTGACCGTGAAGAATCACGCCTACGTGGTGACTATGGACATTAAGACGGCCAAGAAGCTGACGAGCTGGCCGGTGACGGTCCTGTCGGTGGACGGCCACGCCCCGGAAAATGTGCGCAAGACCAAGGACAGCGCCGGTAATTCACACCTGTACTACGCGTTTACCACGACTGATCTGAAACGCAAGGTCACTGCCAAATTGGCGATCGACGTCCCGGACGTGTACAAGGCCAAGCACCTGATTGCGTTCAAATTTAAGACGGCCCATTTGCCAGCTCTGACGACGGCTAAGACGGCCACAACCGCTGCGAAGACAACGCAGTCGACGCCGGCGGCAACCAGTCGTCGTCACCAGCAAGCGGCCGCTAAGAGCAGTAGCGCATCCACAGCTAAGCCAAACACGAAG
This sequence comes from Levilactobacillus yiduensis, assembly GCF_024718525.1. Lineage (NCBI taxonomy): Bacteria > Bacillati > Bacillota > Bacilli > Lactobacillales > Lactobacillaceae > Levilactobacillus > Levilactobacillus yiduensis. The sequence continues at coordinate 31,531 of NZ_JAMXAZ010000003.1, read as the reverse complement.
ACATCCAAGCGCCATCACAGTCGTCAGACCAGCCAGTCCAGCTCGAACAAGACGAGCAGTCAGGCCAGTCAAGCAACGCAGACGAGTAGCAGTTCCAGTCAACAAACCACGGCTGAAGCGGATCAGGTTCCCCAACAAAAGACCCACTGGGGCGGCCTGATTGGCGGTGCCGTGGCCATCATCGTCTTAGTCGGCGGTGGCAGCTGGTGGTACTTCGGTCGGCATTAGGAGGATGACGAAAATGAAAAATCCAAGAACTATCGGGTTGGTGACTCTAGCCGTCATCCTGATTGTGGGGGTAGCTGGCGGTGGGTTCGCTTGGCACCAGCACCAACGGCGAGCAGCGCAACCGCGGATCGTGGCTACCACCTATGCCATCGTCCAGATTGCGGATAAGCTGAACTTGCCCCTAGTGGGCGTGCCGACGACGGCGAACACCTTGCCGCAGCGCTACCAGCACCTCACCAAGGTCGGCAGTCCGATGAATCCCAGCGTGGAAAAGATCACGGCGTTAAAGCCGACCGCGGTCTATTCCGTGACCACGTTGAATGACCAGTTTGGCAAAGCCTTCAAGGCCCAACACGTCATGCCCCATTTTTTGGACCTGACCAGTGTGGCTCATTTACAAACGACTTTGACGCAACTGGGCAAGCGCTACGACCGGCAGTCAGCCGCAACCAAGCAAAATGCCCGTATTAATCTGGCCAAGCGCCATGCCAAAAACCGGGCCCAGGGTCGCACCCGGCCGCGGGTATTGGTCCTGATGGGCCTACCTGGCGCCAGCTACATGGTGGCCACCAATCGCGCCTACGTGGGGGATCTGGTCCGACTAGCGGGTGGACGGAATGTCTTTACCAGCAGTAGTCAAGAGTATCAACAACCCAATGATGAGGCCATTCAAAAGGCCAACCCCCAGGTGATTTTGCGCCTGGAGCATGCCATGCCGAAGATGGTCACGCAACAATTCAAGCAAGAATTCAAACGCAATGCGATGTGGGCCAAGACGTCGGCGGTCAAGCACCATCGCGTCTATGACCTGCAGGAACCCATCTTTGACGCGACCGCCAACATGCGCGTCGTGACAGCCTTGGATCAAGTGAGCCAGTGGCTGTATCCCAAGGGGGTGACCGCATGACGAAAAATAGCGGCTGGTGGTACGGTGGCGTCATCGTGCTCTTACTAGCCACCAGCGTGATTGCCCTCATGGCCGGGACCACATGGCTGGGTCTTCCGCAACTGGTCCAAGCCGCGGGGCATCCCGGGAGCACGGCCTTTGTGACGGCCTTTTCTTTGCGACTGCCGCGGATCTTGAGTAGCTTGATCTGCGGGGGGAGTCTGGCCGTGGCGGGAGCCTTGTTTCAAGCGGTCTTCCGCAACCCTATCGCCGACCCCAGCATTCTGGGAATCAGTTCGGCGGCGGACTTTTTCAAATTAGGCGGGGCCTTGCTCCTGCCGTGGCTTCCGGGCCGCAATTGGCTGATGGCCGTGGTTGGTGGGCTAGTGGTCCTGATCATCTTGACCAGCGGCCGAGCCCTCGCAGATCCGTATCGCCTAATTATCGTTGGGGTAGCGTTGGACGCCACGTTCGTCGGACTTCAACAGCTCTTGAGCAGTGGGGCCGCTCAGGTCAGTCACAGCACGTTTAATGGAACGACCTGGGCCGATACGACGACCGTCCTGATTCTTGGCGTTCTCGGGCTCATAGGGGCGCTGTTACTGACACCCTGGGCCAATTACCTGAAACTGACCGATAGTGCCTTAAAGAACGTCGGAGTGCCGGTTAGCGTGATTCGCTGGAGCCTGCTGTTGCTGGGGATGTACCTGGCCGTGAGCGTGACGGCCGTGGTCGGTGCGATTCCGTTTGTCGGCATCGTGGTTCCCAACGTGGCGCGGCGGCTAGTTGGCCACGATTACCAAACGCTGGTGCCGTTCTCCATGTTGGCCGGGGCCTGGCTGATGCTGGCCGCGGACACGTTGGGGCGGACCGTGATCGTGCCCAGCGAGATTTCGGCGGCGACCATGATGGCCGTCATCGGCGGACCATTTGTCATTATTTTGCTACAACGGGGGCGAGGATTCCATGGAATGTCAACACGTTAGCTATCAGTATCCCCACCAAACGCAGGGGCTTCACGACCTGACCGGGACTTTTCCGCCGGGACAGGTCACCACCATCATTGGCCCCAATGGTGCGGGCAAATCCACGCTGCTCAATCTATTGGCGCAGCGACTCCCAATACAAGCGGGGCAAATCTTGTTGGATCAACACCCCGTGACGCAGCTGAAACCCAAGGCGCTGGCCCAGCAGGTTGCCATGGTCACGCAGCGCCATCAGCTGTACGATGAGCTGACGGTGCGCGAGGTCGTGGCGACGGGCCGGTTGCCGTATCACGGGTTGTTACAGGCGGTACCGCCGACCGAGGTCACGCCCTACCTAGCACAGAGTGGGCTGACGGACTTGGCCGATATGGTGATGCAAGATCTCTCCGGTGGTCAGCAGCAACGCGTCTGGTTAGCAGCGGCCCTGGCACAAGAGCCTAGCGTTCTGTTGCTAGACGAGCCGACGACTTACCTGGATGTGCACTACCAGCAGGTCCTCATGACGCAGCTGCGACAGTTGGCGGCGCGGGGGATGACGGTCATTCAGGTGCTCCATGACATCAACCAGGCCTTTCGCGAGAGTGACTGGTTGTGGTTGCTGCAGGCGGGCAAATTGGTGGCTAGCGGCACGCCGACGGACTTGCGGGACGCCACTTTATTGGCGCAGGCCTTTGCCACGCCAATCGAAATCGTGGATGTCCCCCAGCTCGGCCCTTACATCGTGCAGATTCCTGAGTGATTTTGTTGTGGACCGGTATGGTTGTTGGGGCTGGCCGCCTTACCGTTCCGCGAAAGCTAGGCTGGAACGCTGGGGAAGGACCGCCCCGAGCCTGAGAAGCGGTCTCGTGGCTTACTTTGAGCCGGAAAACCGCCGTCTCAAAGATACCAATTTGTCAGCCAAAATCGCTGCCAAATTCCCCGGCTGAGCCTAGTTTCGCTCCACTCTCGGCTACTGTAATGGATTGCCACAGCAATTGGTCAAGAACTGAACTGCCTTGCAGCATTGTTGGCAGGCATTCGGTAGCTGATTGCTGGTGCAGTTGACACGCTTTGTGGGTGGCCACCACTACCGTAGCCGTGAGCTCGTGCGATATGAGCTCAGCCGTAGGAGTTTGCTTAGCGGCAGGGTTCATGCCGGTTAGGAAACTGGCGTCTTTGAGACGCGGTTTTCGGCTCAAAGGCGAGGTGTCGAGACCGCTTCTTGGCTCGACCCGTCCGCCTACAGCGTTCCGGCTCATATCGCGCGGGCGGTAAGGCGGCCAGCACCAACCCAAGTCGCCCAATCAACGCAAACCAAATAAACCAAATAAACCAAATAAACCAAGCAAATCGCAATTAATCACCTGATTGGTGAACAATTGCGATTTTTTATCGGGTGAAATAGTTGTTGGTGAAGGTGATAAGACCAGCGTTTAGCCGGTTATCAGTCGCTAAATATATAATAAATTATATACGATAGTGTATGAAATTATATTTACAAAACAATGAAAGCGTTTTATTCTAGAAGCGTGCGAAGTTCAGTTCAGCTAACTGGGGGGTTAGTCAACTTGGATTTGGCTAAAATCTTAGTGATGGAGGGAAGGTCAATGAGCACCTATCGACGGCTTAACAAAACACTTTTGTGGGTGTTGGTGATTGCGTTTTCGATTCTGATTGCGGGCGGGCTGCTGATTTTTAAGAATGAAGCACCACGGCCTACGAAAATCGTCAGTCAAAATGGGACGACGTTAGTGACTAAGCAACAGTTAATTTCCGGCCAAGCGGTCTACGAAAAGTACGGGCTTACCGATTACGGGAGCTATCTGGGAAATGGGACTTACTTTGGTCCCGACTACACGGCCCAGGCGTTACATGTTTATATTCAGGGGATGTATCAATACTATAGCAATAAGCAGTATGATAAATCCTTTAAAGCCTTGACTGCTGAGCAACAGGCCGGCATCAAGGGCAAGGTCAAAGAGGAGATTCGCCAAAACCGTTACGATGCGAAGACGGATCAATTAACACTGACGACTGCCCAAACTGCGGGGTTAAATCATTTAACCAGCTATTATCGGCATCAATTACGTAATAACCCGCGGCAGGCTGGGATGCCAGAAAATATGATTCGCAACAACACGGATGATTTCATGCAGCGAGGCGACAAGATCGACCAGCTGACGTTCTTCTTCTTCTGGGGCGCCTGGTTGTCATCGACCAATCGGCCGGGGCAGACCTACTCGTACACCAATAACTGGCCGTACGACCTGGAAGCTGGCAACGTCATGACCAGTGACGCGATGGTCTGGACAGCCTTGTCCGTGGCCTTATTGGTCGCTGGTGTCGGTGTGGTTATTTACTTTTACAAGCGGTACCACTTCGACATGGAATACACGCTGGACTACGACAAGATTGGCGCTATCAAGACGGATGAGCCAATCACGCCATCCCAACGCAAGGCGGCGAAGTACTTCCTGATCGTCATGGGAATGTTCTTCATTCAAGTCCTGTTGGGCGAGTTACTGGCGCACTACTATGTGGAAAATGGGTTCTTCGGAATTCCACTGCAAAATATCTGGCCATTTAACCTGGCGAAGACCTGGCACTTACAGCTGGTCATCTTCTGGGTGGCCACGGCTTGGCTGGCGACGGGGATCTACATCACGCCGCGGGTCTTGGGCCGCGAACCGAAACGCCAAGGCTTCTTGGTCGATACCTTATTTTACGCACTGCTGATCGTGGTGGCCGGCTCAATGCTTGGTGAATGGGGCTCCACGTTAGGTATCATCAACAGCAAGTGGTGGCTGTTCGGTCACTATGGCTGGGAATACGCAGAAATGGGTAAGTTCTGGCAGATTCTCTTTATCTTGGGCATGGTTCTGTGGGTCATCATTCTTTGCCGCGGATTTTTGCCAGCCATCAAGATCAAGAAGAACCTGGACCGGTCGCGCCTGCTACAGCTGTTGCTGAGTGGGTCAATCGCCATTCCAGCTTTCTACCTGGCATCGCTGTTCATTTTGCCAAATTCTCACGTGACCTTCGCCGATTACTGGCGTTGGTGGATCGTCCATCTGTGGGTTGAAGGGATCTTCGAGTCCTTTGCCGTCATTTTGATCGGGTACCTGCTGGTCGATATGAAATTAACGACGATCAAGTCGACCATTCGAGCCCTGTACTTCCAGTTGATTCTGTTACTGGGGACCGGGGTCGTTGGGATGGGTCACCACTACTTCTGGGAAGGGGACCACTCCATTTGGTTGGCCCTCGGATCATGTTTCTCCGCGCTGGAAGTTATTCCGCTGTGTTTGCTGGTTTGGGAGGCCTACACGCATTACAAGGTCTACCGTGACAGTCAGTTGGACTTCCCGTACAAGGGGACCTTCATGTTCCTGGTTTCAACCGGGTTGTGGAACGCGCTGGGTGCCGGGGCCTTAGGCTTCTTGATCAACGCACCAGCCATCAACTTCTTTGAACACGGGACGCAATGGACGTCAGCCCACGCGCACGCGTCAATGGCCGGAGTCTACGGCTTCTTCTCGATTGCCATCATGCTCTTTGCCATGAGGCACTTGACCAAGCCAGAATTCTGGACGGCCAAGGTCGATAAATGGGTCAAATGGGCTTGCTGGTTATTCAACATCGGCTTGGCCGGCATGGTCTTCATTACCTTGATGCCAATGGGCTTCCTGCAATTAAAGGATGCGCTGGACTTCGGTTACTGGCATGCACGGCAGATGAGCTTCTACAAGGAACCGATCATTCAGGGCTTAACGATTGCCCGGTCGGTACCAGACCTCATCTTCACGGCCGGTGTGGTCATCATTGGGGTGATCTTCTTGCGGGCAATGTTCCACTTGAAGCCAGCTTCAAAGACGATCAATCCAGTGGATTACGATATTAAATAGACTGATTAGGTTGATGTAGCCTGTCTTGTGAGGCATCAGTCAATCTGTAATGGTTAAAACACAAAACGCCTGACTATTCACACCAATTCGGTGCGAGTAGTCAGGCGTTTTGTGTTTTGGATGTTATGGCCAACGATGGTGACTTAAACTGCCTGCCGGTGGGATTGAACGCATTGGCAAACAATTCAGATCCGAGGCCGACGTTTATATCAGGACCGGCGATGAGCGACTCAATGACCAGAAACGACTAACAACCCAATGTCGCCAACAACCACCACCGTAGCCGGGAGTTCGCCAAATATGGGCTCAGCCGTGGGAGTTTCGTTAGCAGCTTGCTGCTTAGGAAACTGGCGTCTTTGAGACGTGAATTTCGGCTCAAAGCGAGAGCGAGACCGCCCTTTGGCTCGATCGGTCCGCCCACCGCGTTCCAGTCCCATATTTGGCGAACGGTAGGCGGCCAGTTACCACCACTGTAAGATGCAAAGCGGCCGTAACGAATCGGTTAGTCAATCGCTGCTTTGATTTGCTCGATGCGGTCGAACAGGACACCATCGCGCAAGCCGGCGTTGGAGAACGTGATCTGTTGGGAATCCAGCAGCCGCATCAACAGCGCCACCGGAATCAACCCACCGATGATGATGTCGGCCCGGTCCTTAGACAGACCCGGGACCTTTTTGCGTTCTGCCAAGTCGAGGCCCAGCAGTTGCGTCAGAGTGTTGTATACGTCGGTGGCGTTTAGCTTGTAGCCGTGGACGTCTTCAAAATTCAAGAAGTTCTTGTTGCGGCGGTTGATCTTGGCCAGCGTCCGGTTCGCGCCGCCCAGCCCAATCACGGGGAGGTTGGCGGCCTCGCGTAGCCACCAGACGTCGTTGAACACGTTGTTGACGAACGTCATGGCGGCGAAGAGGGAGTCTGCTTGGACCTTGTCGCTTTCCAAGTAGGTTTGTGACAGGGTGACCGATCCCAGTGGAATCGAGACCACGTGCTTCATTTGCCGGTTTTGGACCAGAATCAGTTCGGACGAACCGCCCCCAGTGTCGACCAGCAAGCCGTTGATGATGGGGAGGGTGTGGACCACGCCGATGTAGTCGTAGCGGGCCTCAGCCGCCCCAGAGATCACATCGAAGTCTAGGTCGAATTTTTCTTTGACCTGCTTCAAGAAGTACTTCTGGTTGGTGGCCTGACGCACGGCCGCCGTGGCGACGGCGACGATGTTGGCATCATCTAATTTATCGTAGACGGTCTTGAAGTCGGCCAAAGCTGCTAGGGTGCGTTCAATGGCGGCCGGTTGTAAGATCTGCTCGGTGCCCATGTTTTCGGAGAGGCGCACGTAGCGTTTTTCCTCGGCCACAGTCTTGTGGTTGCCGGCCTCATCGATTTCGCTGATCGTCATACGGACTGAGTTTGACCCTAAGTCAATGACAACTAAATTTTCCATTTATTCTAGACTCCGATCGATTGGGGATTCAGGCTGATTTTTCGGACTTAACATGGGTTTGAACTGCCGCGGCGCATTGCTGTCTTGCGGTTTGTGGGTGGCGTTGGCCTTGATCTTGGCCGTTGCCTGCGCCATGAAGGTTTCTTGAGCGTCCAGCGGTTCCAGCCCCCGCCGGTCAACGCGCGCATAGGTGCGGTCGGCCAGCAGAACCCGTGTTTTGACGTTATCATGCCAGAGCGTGGCGAAAATGTCAAAGACCCGTTGCCGCAAATCGTCTTGCAGGATGGGGAAAAGCAGTTCGACCCGCCGATTGAGGTTCCGGGTCATCAGGTCGGCACTGGACAGGTACAGCTGCGGGTCGCCGGCGTTAGCGAACGCGTAGATCCGGCTGTGTTCCAGGAAGCGGCCGACGATGGAGTGCACTTCAATGTTTTCACTGAGCTCGGGAATGCCAACGTTTAAACAGCAGATACCCCGAACGATCAATTTGATCTTAACCCCGGCGTGTGACGCTTCGTAGAGTTTGGCGATCATGGCGGAGTCGGACAGTGAGTTCATCTTCATTTCGATCCAGGCGTCTTGGCCGTTGCGGGCGTTGGTGATTTCCTGGTCGATCTTAGACACGATGAAGTTGCGGATGCCGTTGGGCGACATGTGCAGCTGGTGGAAGTAAGGGGGTTCGGAGTAGCCGGACAACATGTTAAAGATGTTGGAGGCGTCGATCCCCATGTCCGTGTTGGTGGTCATCAAGCCCAAATCGGTGTAGAAGTGGGCGGTGACGTCGTTGTAGTTCCCGGTTCCCATGTGCATGTAGCGACGGATGCCGTCGGGTTCCCGACGCACGATCAACGCCAACTTACAGTGGGTCTTCAGGCCAATCAGACCGTAAATTACGTGACAGCCCATCTTTTCCAGTTGTTGGGCCCAGTGGACGTTGTTTTCCTCATCGAACCGCGCCTTAACTTCGACCAAGACGGTGACCTGCTTGCCATTTTGCGCGGCGTTGCCCAGGTACTTGATGATCGGCGAGTTCGAGGAGACCCGGTAGAGCGTCATCTTGATGGCCAAAACGCCGTCGTCACAAGCCGCTTGCCGAATCAATTCCGTGACCCCAGCGAAGGTATCGAAGGGGTGGTGAACCAAAACATCGTGTTGGCGAATGGTCTGAAAAATGTCGTCGTCATGCTGCAGGCCGGGGGTCCGGGCAGCGGTGAAGGCGGGATAGCTCTCGTCATCGTGGCCACTGATCTGCTTGACTAACTTGCTGAGGTAGGTCAGGTCAATGGGGCCGCCAATCTCGTAAACGGCGTAGTCCGCAATTTCTACGGAGTTGATCAGACGGGTCCGCAGCGATTGGCTGATGCCCGCTTCGACTTCCATGCGGACGGCGCGCCCGTGTTCCCGCTTCTTGAGCTGTTGTTCGACTTCCTTCAAGAGGTCGGATGTATCTTCCTCGGCCACGTCCAAGTCCATGTCCCGAATGACCCGGTAGTTGGCAGCTTCCTTGACCTGGTAGCCAATGAACAGATTGCCGATGAAAGTCTTGATGATATCTTCAAGCATGACAAAGCTGTTGTCGGCACCAGGCAGCCGGACGGTTCGTGGGAAAATGTCGGGAACTTGGACGGTGGCGAAGCGTTTGTCCTTCTTGTCGCCGTTCTTGTACAGTCGTAGCGCGATGTTCAAGGTGTTGTTCCCGATAAATGGAAACGGCCGTGAGCTGTCGACGGCCATGGGTGTCAGAGCCGGGGAAATTTCGTCATTAAAATACTTTTCGATGAACCGGGTCTGTTGCGGCGTCAATTCTTCCGGCGTCAGGACGTGGATGTCCAGGTTGTTTAGCGCGGGAATCAACATCCGATTCAACGTGGAATACTGCTTGATCACTTGGTCGTGGGCCTTGGCGTTAACGGCCAACAGTTGGTCTTCGGCCGTCATGCCGGAAGCATCGGGCTTGGGATAGTTGACCGCGGCTAATTTGGACAAAGAGGCCACCCGGACCATGAAGAATTCATCAACGTTACTCTGCGTGATGCCGAGGAACCGCACCCGTTCCAGCAAAGGGTTGGCCTTGTCGCGAGCCTCTTCCAAGACCCGGTCGTTAAAGTCAAGCCAGCTCAGTTCCCGGTTGGTGTAGTACTTGGGCTTTGTAAAATCTACTGTCATTTGTGTAATCTCCTTTGTTTCAATACCGGTTGTAAGCCGAAGACGTCCGCGAAGAAATCAGCCTTATAGTTAAAGGCCCAGCGAATGAGGGACAGTTCGTCATCACTGAAGACGGTAATAATCACTTTGTTGGTCCGCACGGAAACGGAGATGCGCTGGATCGTCTGTTGGTGGGCATCATCTAAGGCGTCCGCAATCCGCAAGATGGCGGATAATTTGGCCACGACCAGCCGTTTTTCACTGTCGAGTTGGCGGAAATGCGCCAGGTCCTCGGCCGGCGTCCGGGTGCTGTGGTAACGGGAAACGGCCGCGATGATCTGCGTTTCCTCGGTCGACAAGCCCAACATTTCGGATTGCTTTAGCACGTAATCGGAGTGGAGGTAGTGCTGATGGGTGTCGATGAACCCGCCAATGTCGTGCACGATGGCCGCCACTTGAAGCAACAAACGGTCGCGTGCCGTCAAATGGTGCAACGGTTTAAGTTGGTCGAAGAGGTGTAAGGCGAAGCGCCGTACCAGATTCATGTGGTTGGGTTCCACCCGGTAGCGCCGGGCCAAGTCATCGGCGGAGGCTAAGATCTGGTTTTCGAAATGATATTTGTGGTAGCCAGCCTCAATGGCCTGGTTGGTGGTCAAGCCGTCTAACACGTTTAAATTGACCAGGTGGAGCTTTTCGGCGTGAACCACGGTCAGTAACTTTTTGATCAAAAGGACGACCGGTAACACGATCTCCACGTTTTCCTCGGTCAGGTGTAGGCGCTCCATTAGGTATTGGTTGGAGGCACCGGCGACTTCAGAACAGAACTTGTTGAAATCCTTGATGGAAAGGCTGTAACTGGTGTCGCCCTTGGGGATGAAGTAGGTATTGAGCGGTGCGGCACCTACCAGCATGACCTGGTTGGGAACCGTTTGCATCTCGTCGGGAAGAAACCGGTAAAAGTCATCGACCTTACTATTGATGTAATCGTCCAGCACATCGACCGGATTCGGCGCCGTTGCCCGCAAGTTTTGCAAGACTTCTTTGATCCGAATCGGCCCCAGCTTCATGTTGTGGGAGGCAACCAGGTCCTCGTGAGCAAAGAAGGAGAGGGTGGTGCTCCCGGAATTAAGGCCGATGATGGCTGCGTGCTCCTTGACCAGGTGATGATACCGGTCAAGCTTCAACGCGATAGCCTCGTTGCGGACGAAGGATTCCTCGCCCAGCGACAGCCACTCGATGTGCAGCCCAGTCCGCACGTAAAGCTGGTCGCGCATGAATTCCGCGTTGGGTGCTGATGACAGGGCCTGTGACCCCCAAAGCTTGTAATGCGTGACGCCGTAGTCCTTCAAAATCTGAAGAAATCCACGCAGCGCCTCAACGGCATCGGCCACAGTTTCGAAGCTGATTTCTTCATGGTTGTAAATATTTTCCCCGATGGCAACGGTCGATTTGACCCGTTCGGTTTGGGTGCCGGTCTTCAAGTTCACAATCGACAGTTCGATGCTAGAAACATTGACGAGCATTGCGCCAAAATAATCATCAGCCATAAACTTCATCTACTTTCTACTAATTTTATCTAAAACCTGCAAAACTGGTGTTCACGGTGTGACTGTACGTTGGGTCTTACTGACCGCCTGCCGTTCGCCAAATATGAGCTGGAACGCGGTGGGCGGCGGGACGAGCCAAAGGGCGGTCTCGTCTCCTCGACTTTGAGCCGAAGAGCACGTCTCAAAATCGCCAGTGCCCTAACCGGCGTGAACCGTGCCGCTAAGGGCACTCCCACGGCTGAACTCATATTTGGTGAACTCTCGGCTACGTTGGTTGTTATCAGCAACATTCACCAGCTCATTACGTTTTCCACAGTGAACATTTCCAATTAGTACGTTCTGCCAACTGAAAAACAGTGAATTGGCAATCACTGTTGAATTTGCGCATCACAACGCTAGCAAAATGACAGCTTTGAGATGAGCATTTTCGGTTCAAAGTGAAGCCTAAGATACGACTGTCACAACGTTCCGGCCCAAATCTAGTGAACGGCAAGGCGACCAGCAAGACCCAACATGCAAGCTAGCTAACTCATAATGATACCAGAATTGGTCTGGACCATGGGCAAAAAGTCAAAATTCGTAGCGCAGCAGATGAATTTTGACTTGCCGCCATTATTCCGTGAACACCTGATTGTCCATGATGACCCGTTCCAAGTGCTTTTCCGTGCGCTGACTCTCTGGCGGCAGGGTTTGGTAGTCCCCGTAAAGCCGTTGGAGAATTTTATCATAGTTACGGGGGACGCGAACAGTTAACTGCTCAAACGGTACGGAAATGAGGTCTGTTAACTCCGCAACGTCATAAATTTCCTTGTCATAGGCGTATTGCGAGGCCAGATTTTTGACCTGAGGCAACTGCGTGTCCGCCTGATAGCGCGTCATAAGCGCCTCGCGTTGCACCTTCAATTCAGTGGCGGCGGCGAGTTGTTCGCCATTCAACGGGCTCTGTAGCTTCCGGAGGGGATTGTCCACCAAGTGATAGCGTAGTTGCAAGAGCAAGCGGGTGTTTAGTAGCTGGAATTTGCCCAATTGCTCGCGCTGAGCGGCGGTATCCGTGGGGATGCGGTCGAGCGGGAAAATGTCAATGAAGATGCCTTTGCGGGCGTTGTTGACATTGTTTTTCTCTTCAATGTAAGTGTTGCGGTCGAGGAGCTTGGCGTAGCTCAGCGCATAGTTCTTGTCGCTGGCGGGTGTTTGTAAGAAATAGTGGGTGCCAACTAAGGCGGCTGGCGCCTGGTCGATGAAGCGGTCATAGTCGGCACGCAACAGGCCAACGTCGACGTCATCGTCCCAGGGGATGAAGCCCTGATGGCGAATTGCCCCCAGGAGGGAACCGCCCATCAAAAAGTACGGGAGGTTCAGGTCGTGGCAGAGTTGGGTGAACTGGGTCAGATTGCCCAGCTCCACCTGATGGATACGGTCAATTAAACGCGGCATAAGGTGGTCCTTTCTAAATAATAATTTAGTCGAGTGAGTAACGACTCTGATGAATGATCTTGCTAGTGGTGTCCTTGAAAATGACGGTTACAGGTTGGGATGACTTGGGCTCAAAGGTGGCCAGCCCACTGATCGTTTGCCCCGCCTTGACTGGCATCACGGTGCGGTTCAACTTATTGTTGTCGCTGGTCTGGCTAGTGGTGAAGGCCAGGTTACCTGTCGTGAGGGTCTTGCCGCTTTGAGTAGCGCTGACGGCAGTCTGCCAAAGATCGATTGGCACGACGGCCTTGCTTTGATGATTCGTAAAGGTGTAGTACAGCACGAACAGGTTGCGATTGGCTGTCGCACTGGCCGTGACCTTGGTTCCCGTCAGTTTAAACGTGGTGTGGTCGACCGTCAGTGTCTGATTGTGAAAAGTTGTGCTCGACGCTTGCTTTTGACTACTGGATGAGGCCCGTTGCTTAGACTGACTGCTGCTGACGACGGTCGATGAAGATTGCCGCGGCTCCTGTTGGCTACTGGGCTGCTTCGTCGCGCCACAGCCGCCCAGGATCAGTAAGCTGCCCAGGACGGCCAATAATTTAAGATGTGACATGAAAAACTCCCCCTAAAACCAGTAATACGTAGCCAGAAGTAAAGAAACGCTAAAATTAGGTCACGCCACAAGCATTTTTGCCGCAATACCAGCGAATAGACGGTACAATAGAACTACACCGTCATGGCAAAATAATGATTCGCAAATGACCGGGTGGACCTGTGGCTGGCTACGCCTCTATTCTAGCATAGGACGGCGGCAACTAGCGCTTAATGACCCAGGAAAAAGACTGGTATTTGCTGGTCGTAAATGCTAAGATAAAAATCGTATTTTGAGAAATGTAGGTGGGTAATCATGGCTGAAGCAGAAGAGCCGCTGTTGGACGCGTTTATTGATGTTTATATGAGTTCATTAAAATATTTGGATGAGTTCGTTTCCGAACCAGCCAAGGCGTTTCACTTGTCTTTTGAACAGTATCTGATCCTCCGCGAGATCACGCGTAATGACCACGTGACCCTGATGGATATTGCCAGTAAACGGCAGGTCACGCGTAGTGCGATTTCCCGGCAGATCAAGGTTCTGTTGAAGCAAGGGTACTTGCAGCAACAGCCCGATGAAAATGACCGGCGGCGCCTGTACTTGCTAGCAACGCCAGCGGGGGCCAAGGCTGAACGCGCGATTCGTGATCGCATCAACCGGCGTTTTCAAGGCTGGGTCGATGTCTACGGCGATGACCGGGCCCATGAAATCTTGAATTTCATTCGGGACTTCAGCCAGGTTACCCGCATGAAAAAGTAAAAATTTCGGTGTAACCCCGAGAATGTTCTTGGGGGAGAAGGAGATTGAAGTCAATGAGCAAAAAGCGCATGAGTGACCAAGAGGCAAAGCGCTGGCGCAAGATTGTCTTCATGGATGATGGCCACGATGACAAGCGGTCGCCACGCCAATCACGGTCGTACGTGTACGGGGAACCGGCGAAACGATCATGGTGGGAACGGCTGACCCAGCACTTTGGCCGGCGCTAAATGAAAAGCGGACCACACGACTGAACTTGAGTCGGTGGTCCGCTTTTTTATGTTGCTGGCCTCCTTGCCATCGTGCGGAATATCAGGTGGACATGTGCGTGAACTCTGGACTGAGTGTGCCGCTGTTGAATGGTAACGGATTGACTAGCGTAACGATTATTTATTGACGATTCGCAATAGTAGCCGATAGTTCGCCAAATATGAGCTCAGCCGTGGGAGTTCCCTTAGCGGCGTGGTTCATGCCGGTTAGGGAACTGGCGACTTTGAGACGCGGTCTTCGGCTCAAAGTCGAGGAGACGAGACCGCACTTTGGCTCGTCCCGCCGCCCACCGCGTTCCGGCTCATATTTGGCGAACGGTAAGGCGGACGCGGTGTTAGGTAACCGCCAAGTGGCTAGTCAGTGATTGGTTCAACGGGGGTGAATTCTTTGACCAGCTCGACGCGGACGTTGTCACTGCCGCTCAAGAGCTTGGCCACTGGACAGCGCCGTTCGGCCAGGTCGACCATGGATTCGGCCGTGGCTTGGTCGACGCCAGGAATGCGAACCTGGGCGGTGACGTAGAATTGTAAGCCGCGGGTGTCGCGGGCCATTTCCACGATGGTGTGGACCTGAGACGTGTGCGGCAGGTCGCGCCGTTGTTCGATAGCTTCCAGCGTGGCATTCAGACAGGTACTCAACGCCAGTCCAACGAATTGTTCGGGGTTGGCTCCCGGTCGATCATTTTCAGGACTGCTGGTCAGGGCGTCTAAACCGCCCGGAACATAGGAGTGGCTCTCCAAGCCGTCGTCGTTGATGGCAACGGTCCGGTAACGTGGTGGGAATTTACTGCGGTCAATAGCCAAAAAACATCAACTTCTTTCGTTCAATTTACTTTTAGATTACCCTGTTTTCCGGGAAAAAACAATTAAAAGGCCGTAAAAATGTAAGGGCCTCCACTAGAGCTAAACCAATGACTGTTAACCAATTGAACAATTGTGCTCAGCATAGGCCAGCCGTGGTGACAAGCGGTTGCGCGGAACGACCATACCAATTACAGATTAAATTGTCCGCCAGGAAGAACATTTGAACCTTGCGAGATTGTCAGAACGCTGTAATCACGGTTAATCGGCGTAAACGGTTTTATGTAAAAATTTTGTAATAATTGTGTATCAGGGGTAGACCACATCCTGTTTTATGTTTATAATATAGTCAATTGGTAATAGACACTGGCGAACAAGTTTGGGGGGAGCCAAATGTTGAATGAAGAGGTTTTAGATGAACGCAGACGGTTTCAGATGATTACTTGGCGCGCCAAACAGCACGGCGCCCAAGTTGTTGAGAAGAAAATGATGCAGCGCTTCACGGACACCGTGGCTGAGCAACAGGCAATCGTCGCAGCGGCTCGGCGGCAAGAGACTTCAGCGGTTAGTTAGTCAACTGGGGCTACCGAAGACGATTTGGACAACTGTCTCGCCATTCGTGGTACGCTATGGCGGGTTAGGGGGTAAGCAGATGAAACATCCAATGGTGTATTACATCTATTACTTAGCAGGTTGTTTGTTTATCGGGACAATGGCGGTGGTCGTTTTTCAAATGATCAAGTTGTGGATTACCGCTAGCAGCATGTAGCCATGAACACAGACGAAAAAATCACTAGGCGGTTGAGAACACGTTCTCAACGTCGCCTGGTGATTTTGTTTTTTTGAAAGTATGTATTAAAAAAGCTAGTCACGTTTGGACGCAACCAGCAGAATAGAAGTATGTGTACGGCTTCAACGGTGTTAATAATGGCTAAATGTCAATTAATTCCTCCAACGATTGAAGTCCCGTGGCAGGCTCTCACCTGAATATGTAACTTCATTATAACGTTGACACCCGCCGCTGTAAACCACAAATTTAAAGATTCACTTAAACTAGGACGGTTAGTAAAACGAGAAACGTCAATAACGCCGGCATTCCTTGCAGCCAAAAAATAGACTTTTTTACCGTCAGACTGCCATAAATGGCAACAATCACAATATAAACCAGCAGCAACGCCGTGGTGATCAGCCGGGCGCGGCCGGTCAAGACCCACTGGCTGACGAGGATCGTTACGGCGAGCATACCATTGTAAATGCCCATATTCCCTAATGCCGCTTTAGCCGGCGCTTGATGGACGAAACTGAGGGGCATACCGAACGCTTTGGCTTGTTGTGTGGGCTTACCAAAGATCTCCAAAGCCATGATACCCAGGTGCTCAATCGCGACAAAATAAATTAAGAATGTTAAAATTATAATCATTATAATTGCCTTCTTTATTAGTGGTTAGTATAGTAGAGCTAGTGGAGACAATGTGGGCAATTACCCATTGCGGACAAAAACATTTGAAACTTTAAGCTAATTTTTAGTTTGGCGTGTAGAATAATTAGTGAGGATTAAATTTACCAAAGAAACTTGAGTCATTCACGGGGAGAATGGCAGTATAGCGAGCTTTTGAAAATAATGAATGGAGGAATTACCCATGAGACTCCTAGACTTGAGCGGACAACAATTCGGCAGACTGACGGTTATTCGTCGGGACGGCACAGCAAAGAACGGGAATGCCACTTGGCTATGTAAATGTAATTGTGGCAACCTGGTCACCGTTGACAGCTATCGGCTACGTCATGGCATCACGGTGAGTTGCGGTTGCTACCGGCGCGACGTCAGCAAGGCCCGGTTGACGAAAGATCCCCGGACGAAGAAGCAGATCGGTAACGCAATGAACTTGCCATTAGTGAATGGGAGTAACGTTGCTGCGCTGACAAAGATTAGTTCCCGGAACATTTCCGGTGTTATCGGCGTCAGTTTTGATAAGCGCTCCGGTAAGTGGGCAGCACGTCTATTTTACCACGGCCGTTACATTTTAAACCAGACTTTTACCGACTTTTACGATGCCGTTGCGGCACGGAAAGAAGCGGAACTTAAGCTGGCTAAAAAAGACAACTTACAATTAGACGCCTCCGCTGAAGGCTAATTCAGCAGGCTTAACCAGCAAAGTAATAGAAGCCAAAACCGGTCGTTCCCGTCATTGGGGAACGACTTTTTTGGTGGTTAAATTGTTAAAAAAGTGTTGACGCTCGGCTGGCGGGCTGGGTATGCTGGCTATAGTTACGAAATGATAGACTTAACGTGTTGATCCACGGAATGACAGTGCTTTGTCTGTTAAAATTAGTGGAACCAGGCGCCTGCTATGGGGTGTGGTCTTCAGGCTTGCTTAAAATCTTGGCAAAAACTGCCAAAATTTTAAGTCGTCTCACGCTTTAGGCTGAGATAAAACTCCAGCCAACACAGTTGACGATCTAGCTGTTACTAAGGGTCAAGTCAATTATTGTTGGTAAGCATTTCTGTAGCCGAGAGTCCGCTAAATATGGGTTCAGCCGTGGGAGTTTCCTAAACGGCATGGTTCATGTCGCTTAGGAAACTGGCGTCTTTGAGACGTGATCTTCGGCTCAAAGGCGAGGTGTCGAGACCGCTCTTTGGCTCGACCCGTCCGCCCACCGCGTTCCGACCCATATTTGGCGGACGGCAGGCGGCCAGTTCTCACCAAGAAGCTGTAAACGACTGATCTTAACACCATGAAGTGCATGGTAACAATGGTTACAGTCGATTTTCGTTTTTCAAACCGTTAGACAATTTTACATTTATGAGAGGAAGAGTGCCATGGATTATCGAGAAGAAGCGGATGCGTTGGGCACCGTGAAAGTACCTGCTGACGCGTTGTGGGGGGCGCAGACTGAGCGGAGCCGCCACAATTTTACGACCGGACCGTTAATGCCATTGGTCCTGATTCGCGCCTTGATTCAGTTGAAACGGGCCGCGGCGGTGGCTAACCGGGACTTGGGCGAGGTGCAAGAGGCTAAGGCGACCCTGATTATCCGCGCGGCCGATGCGCTGTTGGCCTTACCAGACGACCAGCTGCAACGTGATTTTCCCTTGCACGTGTACCAAACGGGGTCGGGGACGCAGACCAACATGAACGTCAACGAAGTTATTGCCCACCAAACGGTGAAATTCGACCCGACCAGCGGCGTGTTGCCCAACGATGACGTCAATCATGGTCAGAGTTCCAACGACACGTTTCCCACGGCGATGGCCATTACGGCGACCTTAGCCCTGCAACCACTGCTGACCGCCATCCAGCAACTGATCGACGAGCTCACGACCAAGCAGCAGGCCTATTGGCGGGTGGTCAAGATTGGCCGGACCCATTTGCAGGACGCGACGCCGCTAACGTTTGGCCAAGAAGTCAGTGGGTGGATCAGCATGTTGCGCCACAATCAGGACTACCTGACCCAGTTGGCACCGACCCTATTGGAACTGCCGATTGGCGGGACCGCGGTCGGTACGGGGCTCAACGCCGCACCTGGCTTTGCCGAAGCCGTAGCGGCCCAGCTGGCTCAGGTGTACGGCCAGCCCTTTACCGCCAAGACCAACAAGTTCTTCGGTTTAGCCGCACATTCCGGGCTCAACGTGGTTCACGGCGCGCTGAAGACGTTGGCCGGCGACCTGTTGAAGATTGCCAACGACATTCGCTTCCTAGCGAGTGGTCCCCGGGCGGGCTACGGCGAGCTGAATATTCCCGCCAATGAACCTGGCTCCTCCATCATGCCCGGCAAGGTCAACCCCACGCAAGCCGAGGCTTTAACGATGGCGGCGACGCGGGTCATGGGCAATGACGTGACCATCACGGTGGCCGCCTCGCAGGGAAATTTTGAAATGAATGTGTATAAACCCGTTTTGATTGCGACGTTCTTGGAGTCTGCCGATTTATTGACGGGGACGATGCGGGGGTTCACGACCAAATTAGTTCACGGTCTAACCGTTAATGCCGACCGCATGGCGGCACTGGTTGATCAGTCGTTGATGACCGTGACGGCCCTGTCGCCACACATTGGGTATCACGACAGCGCGCTGATTGCCCAGGCAGCGGACCGCAACGGCTGGACGCTGCGGGAGGCGGCGCTGAAGTCTGGCAAGGTAACGGCCGAGCAATTTGCGGCTTGGGTCGACCCCTTGGCCATGACGAATAGTGACCGGCCAAAATAAATTTTAAGAAAATGATGAAATTATCTTGACATTTCTCTAATCAAAGTCTAATCTTATGGACAAGTTAGCAAGCAACAGAATAATTTGCGTTGATGAAGACGACTAGATCAGGGTCGGCCTGACTAGCGACTCCCGTTTGGTGTGAGGGGAGACAGGCCACTGATCGAAAATCACTTCGGAGCGAAACGGTGAAGAAACTCGTAACCGCGTTGGTGGCACCCATTATCGTGCAAACGGATTGCCCCGGCAGTCCGCGAAGCGACGACAGTTTTTTTGTCGTAAATAAGGTGGTACCGCGTGTTTAGCGCCCTTAGCAGAAGTCAAATTCTGCTGAGGGCGTCTTTTTTTACCCCGATTCGCTGACTGACTGTCATTTTGAGGTTTGGAGGGATTCGATGGATAAACGAATGGGATTAGGATTATTAGGATTGTTAGTGGTGGGCACGTTAGCGGGCTGTCAATCAGGCAAGTCAGCGACGACGCAAAATAAAGCGTTGAGCGTGACCATGCCGGCTGAACTACAAACGGCCGACCCCAACAAGGCGACCGACGCGTATTCTTTTTACATGATGAAGCAGACCACGGAGGGCTTGTACCGGCAAAATAATGACGGTAAGGTGGTGCCGGCGATGGCAACCAAAGTCGTCAAACCCACGAACAACGGGAAGACTTATACCTTTACGCTGCGGCGCGATGCGCGTTGGAGTAACGGCGACCAGGTCACGGCCCAAGACTTTGTCACGTCGTTCCGGCGCCAGGTCGATCCAACGACCAAAGCACAGTATGCCAACCGATTTGCGACATTTACCAATTATGCAGCTATTCAAAAGGGTACGAAACAGCCGAGTGACTTAGGTGTCAAGGCACTGGGCAAATACAAGCTCCAGGTCACGCTAAGCCGCCAAGATCCAGCATTTAACTACGATGCGGCCACAGAATTCTTGCCGGTCAACCGTCATTTGGTAAAGAAATATGGCGCCAAGTACGGCACCAATTCCAGTCGCGTCGTGGCCAACGGTCCGTACGTGTTGAAGAAGTGGAACGGAACCAAGGACAACTGGGTCTACGTCAAGAATCAGCGCTACTACGGCAAGAAGCAAGTGAAGATCAACCGGGTCAACGTGCAGGTGGTCAAGACAGATTCGACGGCTGAAAAGTTATTTGCTGCCGGGAAGGTTCAAGAAACCAAGATTGCCGGGACCACGGTTACCGGGACCGCCAACAATCCGCAACTCAAGAAGCAGATGCGCAAGACGTTGACCACGGCCGTTTCCATCCAGTACTTCAATACGCATACAAAATTAGGAGGTAATCAAAACTTCCGGACGGCGGCCAGTCTGGCCATCAATCGCCAGGAACTGACGTCGAAGGTCAATCAAGATGGGTCGGTACCGTTGAAGAATATGGTCGCCCAGGGTGTGGCCAAGGATCCGAACAACGGGCAAGACTTCGCGGTCAGCACGGGGAACTACACGCCGTACAACGCGGCCAAGGCCCGCAAGCTGTGGCGGAAGGCCCGCGCAGAATTGGGCGGGGGCAACTTCAAGCTGACGCTGTTGACCAACGATTCGGACGGCTCCAAGAACGTGGCCGAGTACATCCAGAGTCAATGGCAAAAGAACATGCCGGGGCTGACCGTTACGATCTCCTCAATGCCACTGACGCAACAGATCAACAAGATGTTCAAGGGCAACTTTGACGTCTCGACCTTTGGCTGGACCGGGGATGAACCGGACCCGACAACTGATCTGGACCTGTTCATGAAGGGAAATTCCATCAACTTCTCGAATTACGTCGATCAGAAATTCAACCGCTTGATGTTGGCGGCACAAACGGAAACGAACGCCAAGAAGCGTTTCGCATTACTGAAGACGGCAAACCAGCGGCTGTCACAATTGGGCGTCTTCAACCCACTGTACCAGCAAGCACAGGTCAACCTGGTCAGCAAGAAAGTCGGCGGCATCAAGTACAGTACCTTCAGTACCGCCGCCCAATACCGCTACGCTTACTGGAAGTAGCTTAGCTAGTCATAAATGGTGGTACTGGTTGCCTTACCGTCCGCAAAGTTGCCTAAACCAGTGCCTGCAGCCACCAGGGATTCTGCCTGCTATGGGGACTGGCTCCAGCCTGGGAAGCGGGCTTCCACCTCGCTTCGAAGCCTTGCCAAGCCCGCAAGTCTCCGAAGTCGCCCCACGATGTAACCTGGCAAAAAACGCCAGGAAACATCGTTATCACAGCTGGCGCCATCCCTAGTGGCTTCCGGCAAAGTAGCGGCTGATACTCACACAGATTTAGACCACGTTGCCAGTACGGTCGTGGAATCGATTGTAGTTTCAGTCAGTCGTTGTCGACCAATCACTACCGTAGCCGTGAGCCCGCAAAATATGGGCTCAGCCGTGGGAGTTTCCTTAGCGGCGCGGTTCATGTCGCTTAGGAAACTGGCGCCTTTGAGACGTGGTCTTCGGCTCAAAGCGAGGCGTCGAGACCGATCTTTGGCTCGACCCGTCCGCCCACCGCGTTCCAGCCCATATTTTGCGGACAGTAAGGCGTAACATAAGGACAAATGAAAAAGCAGTGACCCGCTGGAAATCCAGTTGGCGTCACTGCTTTTTTGCCGAAAGTGAGTACACCTTCAGTCAATCTATTTTTAGTGGAAGGGGGAGTTAAGGAATCACGTAGAAACTAGGGGTGAAGTAGGTTTGACTGAAGACGCCGATGCCGTCAATCGGGTTTTGTGCGGCTACGTAAGACCCGTTTCCTAAGGACAGACCGTCGTGGTAAGGGTTACTTTCTGAGCCCCAGAACAGGATGGCGCCAGCTGGTGCGTTGGCCACGTCGTAGTGGTGGGTGCCCAGTGCGGCTTGCTGGGTCGTCGTCCGGGCGCTCAAGCCCAAGGCGTATTGAACCAAGCCGGAGCAGTCGAACCCAGCCGTGGTATTTCCGCCGTAAACGTACGGGGTGCCGCTGTTGGCGATTGCCAGTGCTGTCGCGACGCCGTTACCACCAGCAACTTGGCTACCGGTCGTGGTCGTCGTGGACGTAGACGTATTCGTCGTTGGTGTGGTTGAGGTATGTTGGTAGTTCGTGTTGGTCGTTGGCGTCGTTGTCGTTTGTGTTTGGGCCGGCTGTTGGCTCGTTGCCATGTGAGCGGAGGCGGTGGTGCTGGTTCCAGCCAGGAATAAAGCCCCCGCAGCTAAGGTGCTGATTAAAAAGCGCGTCTGTGTCTTGATAAATGTCACTCCATCATTATAAGTATTTGTTGCCGGCCGAATTGCTGAGGGCTAACAACACTGTTGAGTATACCGGTAAAAAGTTGCGGGGATGTCACAGTGTTTTAACAGATTAAGTCAGTTCGGTAACGGCAGATGTCAGGTACGACCAACATTTAAAATACCTAATGACTTATCCGCTGGGTCGCTAAGGGGCTTAAGTAATCGGTCAAGGAAAGGGCCAGGCGTTGTAAGCGGGTGGTCCTCAAGCTAATTCTGATTAGTTTTCCTTACGCTGACGGCGATCCAGATAGCCCAAACCAAGCGTGAAGCTCAAGAGGCTTAAGCCTAAAATGACTAAGCCATCATGAGGTTGCTCATTGGTTTGTGGCAACTTCTTGGCAGGCTGTTCAGTGGTTGCTGAACTATTATTGGTTTGATCAGCAACTTGACCAGTTGCACCGGAACCAGATTCACTGGCCGTTGCCGGCTCACTAGACTGACTAGCAGAAGTTGCTGGTTGTTCGGTCTGGTGCATCGTGGTCGTGGTATTAGGCTTTTGCGTGGTGTAAGTTGGCCGGTGAGTACTGGTGTTGGCACCAGTCGTACTGCCAGTTACATAGCTGCCAGAGCCGCCGGGAATAACTGGCAGGCTGGTTCCAGGGGTGACTTGGCCAGGATGACCTGGATAGGTGACACCAGGCACTTGTTCATCGCCAGGGAATTCACTAGGATTTTCTGGTTCAGTTGGTGTCGTGGTCCCAGGTTGTTCAGTACCAGGTTCTGTAGTTCCGGGTTGTTCAGTCCCAGGTTCTTCAACGCCAGGTGCTTCTGGGTACTCAGTGCCAGGTTGTTCGGTTCCGGGCTCTTCGGTTCCAGGTTCTTCAGTGCCAGGTTCTTCAGTGCCAGGTTCTTCAGTGCCAGGTTCTTCGGTTCCGGGTTCCTCAGTCCCAGGTTCTTCAGTGCCAGGTTCCTCAGTGCCAGGCTCTTCAGTTCCGGGTTCTTCAGTGCCAGGTTCTTCGGTCCCAGGCTCTTCAGTTCCGGGTTCCTCAGTGCCAGGTTCGCCAGGTTCAATCCCTGGTTCTTCAGGTTCAGGCTCTTCGGTACCAGGCGCTTCAGGATTATCCACGTCGCCGGCACCTTTGACATAAAGACGAATGTAGCCGACACGCAGGATGGCCGTGTTGGAGAAGGCGCTGTTAAAGACGACTACCCCAACATGTGATCCCTGCTTGATTGTGGCTTGCCCAAAGGAAAGGCCCAAACCGGCGGACATTGGGAATGTGTCGTCCGCAGGAATCCGAACGTTAGCTGGAACGTAGAAGTACATTTCATCCCCAGGGTCGATCTTCAACCAATTATCAATGGACAACTTGTATTTGACGTAGTAAGTGAGATCTTCAGGTAAGACTGCAGAGTGACTGTAAACCGTACCTTTCTTATCAACAATTACCGCATCGGTCGCGTTTGTACCGTGGCCTTCAATGACCTTTGCTTCACCGACGATTGGGTGGGTAAATAAGCAAAGACCAATCAGGCTGGCGGCAGCGATTAAACTAAAACGCCAAAATCTTCGCATAAATAAATACCTCCTATCGAGATTCCCTCTCTCTCAACACCTATAAATTAACATGTTTATAGGCTAGACGTTCAATCAGACGGTTCGTTTGTTAACTGGTCGAATACCGCGTTATCCTTGATTTTACGGTATTTATGAACGAGTTAGTCGCGGGGGTGAATGACTTATGCATAAATTAAGTGACATTTAGGGATAAATCTGTCTCGCTGCCAAGACGATTTAACCGGCAAATCAGTGGGCAAATAAACAGCATAGTGCACTGACCAGTAGGCCATTAAGCAGCTAAATGGGTCGATACGAATGCGGTAGGCAGCGGCAGGGGTTCATGCTAAAATTAACTTCTAAACTTCAGAGGTTGGGGGCAGTTGGGGATGAAAACTTTTGTATTCGATGTGGACGGGACACTGAGCTTTGACGGCCAAGAGATTGCGCAAGAGGTGCGGCAGGCGCTTCAGCAGTTGGTCAATCACGGCCATCGCGTGATTTTTGCATCGGCGCGGCCGATTCGGGACCTGTTGCCGATTATTCCAGGTTTTCACGAGTCTCAGCTGATTGGGGCCAATGGTGCCTTGATTTCTCAAAATGGTGATGTGCAGACGATTGCGACGATTCCACCAGCGGATCTACGGCGACTACGGGGTGTGATCTCACAAGCAAATCTCGATTATGTGGTTGACGCCCGTTGGAACTACGCCGCGCGAGTAGCCGCCACGCATCCGTTGGCCAAACGCATCGATCCAGCTAAACTGGCGCAATGTGTGCCGCTGTCCGCAATCAGGGCGGCCATTAAGGTCACTTTGATCGGCCTACCAGCGCAACAAACCCGTGAACTCCAAGAGACGCTGCAGGTACGTCGAACGTTAACTGTCGTGGCTAACGCCGAAGAGGGTAACTTGGATATCACCGCACGGCACATTGATAAGGCCACGACCCTCCTGCGGTTGGGCGTGACTGATTACGTGGCTTTTGGCAATGACCAAAATGATTTGGCGATGCTGGCCGGCGCTCAACACAGCGTTTGGGTCACCAGTAAGCCCCAACTGGCGCATCTAAGTACCCAAGCGACGGTGACCTGCGCCCCAACGAGCCAGGCGGTGGCAGCACAAATTGCACAACTGATATGATCGCGTTTTGCGACACGGTGGGGAAATAACAGTTGTAACTCGCCGCAACTTGTGATAATCTGTCAACAGTTGCATAACTTTAAAAACAATAAGAACGGACAACGCCTAATCTGCACCATGGGTAAGCGAGCTAAGGGTAGTGAGAGCTTAGTGTCATGCCGATTGAGGATAACCCCGTTTTCGTTGCCAACTGAAATTACGAGAGTAGGTTGCGCCGTGCCCCGCCACGTTATCCAGCGGAACGTATGTTAGTACGTTATTTAAAGTTGGTTTTGCACATTAAAAGACAATTTGGGTGGTACCGCGGAAAGATCTTTCGTCCCTAGTGATAGGGATGTTGGATCTTTTTTTAGTGCTCAGAAAAGGAGAATAGATATGACAGAAGTTTTAGTAAGAGATTTATTTGGTAAAACGCATTTTGCCGAAAGTGAAGAAATTGTCTTACACGGCTGGGTCAAGACGGTCCGGGGGTCCAAGCGGGTCGGCTTTATCGAATTAAGTGATGGTTCGACTATTAAGAACGCACAGATCGTCATGAAGAGTGACATCGACAACTATGCCGAATGGACGAAGTTGCCACTGAGCTCAACCATTAAGGTCGTCGGCACGGTCGTTTACACGCCCGAAGCCAAGCAACCACTGGAGGTTCACGCCAAGGAAATCGTGTTGGAAGGGGCTTCTGACAACGATTACCCGCTGCAAAAGAAGAAGCATTCCTATGAATATCTGCGGACCATGGCTCACTTGCGGCCCCGGACCAACACGTTCTACGCGGTCTTCCGGATTCGGTCATTGGCAGCCTTTGCCATTCACCAATACCTGCAAGAACACGGTTTCACCTACGTCAACACGCCTATCATCACCAGTAGTGATAGCGAAGGGGCCGGGGAAATGTTCCGGGTCACGACGTTAGACATGAACAACCTGCCTAAGACGGACGATGGCAAGGTCGATGACCACGCGGACTTCTTCAAGAAGGAAACCAACTTGACGGTTAGTGGTCAATTACCAGTTGAGGCCTTTGCGCTAGCCTTACGTGACGTTTACACGTTCGGGCCCGCTTTCCGGGCTGAAAACTCCCATACGGCCCGGCACGCGTCTGAATTCTGGATGATCGAACCAGAAATGGCGTTCGCTGATCTGCAAGACACCATCAACGAAGCCGAAGGACTCCTGAAGTACGTCGTGGCCTACCTGTTGGAACACGCCAAGGACGAATTGGACTTCTTGAACGGCGCCGTGGACGACGACCTGTTGAACCGGTTACACCAAACCTGTGACGAGAAGTTCGCGCAGATTACCTACACGCAAGCCATCGAGGAGCTGAAGAAGGCCCCGGTTGACTTCGACGTGCCCGTATACTGGGGACTGGACCTGCAGGCGGAACACGAACGTTACCTCTGCGAACAAGTTTACAAGCGGCCAACCTTCCTGACGGACTATCCAAAGGAAATCAAGGCGTTCTACATGCGCGATAACGCGGATGGCAAGACGGTTGCGGCGGCTGACTTGCTGGTACCACGGATTGGGGAACTGATCGGTGGGAGCCAACGGGAGGAACGTCAAGCCGAATTGGCCCAAAAGATCAAGGATTATAACTTGCCACCAGAAGAATACCAGTGGTACCTTGACCTGCGGAAGTACGGCGAAACGCCTCACTCCGGTTACGGTATCGGGTTCGAACGGTTATTGATGTACGTCACGGGGATGGAAAACATCCGCGACGTAATCCCTTACCCACGGACACCAGGTAACGCTGAATTCTAAAGACACACAAAAATTGGCGCTCACGTCCATCAGTCAAACTGGTGGGGTGAGCGCCTTTTTGCTAGGTGAGATGTTGTCATAGCTTTAATTACTCAGTAGCCATCGCCAGCCAATCTTCATCCGAGATGAAGTCATGGGGCCTGAGTGGTGAGACATCGGTGTCGGTCAAACGATTTAATTCATCCGCAAACTTGACGGCCATGGCACGCGTGAACTTGGGCTGCGTCACGTTGAAATAAACCTTGTATTTCCGCGGATTAATCAGTGGGTGCCAGTGGCCTTGCCAAAAGCTCAGGAAGGCAATTAGCTGCTGGTCGGTGTTCGGTGTAAAAAAGATAATCGTCTTGGGCCGACATTGCCGATAGGGTGATTCATTGAATGCGGCAATGAGATCAACGGAAAATAACTCGAAGCCATACTTTTCAGCAATCCGTTTCATTGCGTGTGCTAGATATTTGGTATTCTGGAATTCAGTTTTCATTTTACACGAAAGGACCGGTGCATCCAGGCCTCTCTCTCCCCCTTTTTTGTGATAACCTTAACGAGTTCCACGTATTTAGCCTATCGTAAATATTGGGGGGAGTGTTAGTGTTCGTACTGGGTTTGTAGTTGTAATTAACGATTTAAGCGGTGAGCGTTAAGAACGATAAGGTGAGGGCCCGATACGAAAATCAGAGAAAAGTAAAAATTACTTTGAAGCACGGCTGATAGTAATTGAATGCAACAAAACTTAAGCATTTTGTTGATCTGCAATTCTTGCTACAATTTTGTAGCAATGATATGATAGATGTAGAAATGAGTGTGGAGGATAGCCATGAGTTTAGCTAGTAAAACTACAATTCGCCGATTCTTGCAAGATTTTAAAAAGGCCCTTAGTCATGGGGACTGGGAAATTGTTCAGCGCAGAGTAGCGTACGCTCAGGTAACTGAAATGACGCCCGAGTCAATTAAAATCGTACTCATGAAGCTTACCCCCGATGATTATGTAAGGGGGCCTGAATTAGATAGAGACAGACCCGGTGAATACTTGTGGGTTTTCTACAAAAATGGTGAAACTGAAAAGCGCTTATACATAAAGTTAAAACTCATGGATGGACATGCCAAGGTTATCTCATTTCATGAAACTATTTACGACTAATGGAGGGGGCGGTAATGATGAGAACAGAAGTAAAGTTGATAGATGAAACTTACACTATTCGTGGAGAAAAGGTTGACGTTGTTACTAGTGCTCGGTTTGACGTAGACAGTGGTGAACAAGTATTTGATGAAAAACTTGATAATAAAGCAATTTTAAGTGCATTCGATAAATACCGGGACAGTCATGGAATTATTTCTCCTGAACGAATTAAAAAAGTACGTCATTCGTTCGGTTTAAGTCAAAGAGATTTCGCTACCCTATTGGGCTGGAGTGCGACGACTATTGCAACTTATGAAACGGGATCATTGCCTTCAAAAGCTAATAACAAGATACTACTAGCTTTAGAAAATGACCCCGATGTGGCGCAACCGTTGTATGACGTCTCTAAAGAAGCGATGACTGAACGGGGCAAAGCGGCCTTTGAAGAAAACGTTGGAACATCGAAAGTAGAAAAGTCTAAGAAATTCATTGAAAAGGGAATTAATACGCTATTTGCGGATATTAATTACTCTGAATTTTCGGGGTATAATGCTTTCGATTTAAAGAAGTTTTCTAATATGGTTTTATACTTCGTTATTAATGTGCCAGAATTGACTAAAACCAAGCTTAACAAACTACTGTTTTATGCGGATTTTACTCACTTTGCACGTAACACGGTCTCAATAAGCGGTGTTTCTTATGCACGACTACCTCATGGCCCGGTTCCAGACCAATATAGTTTGTTGTACGGATCTATGGAGAGCGCTAATCTTATCGTTGAGAAGGAGAATAGTTCAAGTAAGTATGAGTGGAGTTGCTATGCTCCCAATGCAGAATTTAATGCTGCATTGTTCTCAAAAGAAGAATTGGCAGTTATGCATGACACATTAGAACGCTTTAAAGATATGAATGCAACGTCAATCTCTGCTTTCTCCCACAAAGAGAATGCTTGGATTGACAATGGTAATGCTGAGCTGATTTCGTATGACTATGCTAATTCACTAACTGTTTTAAATAACTAGGGACCGGTTTATTTTCATAGACGAAGGAGCCCCTGACTACCGCAAATAGTCAGGGGCTTTGGTATAGTAACATTTTAACCTCTTTCACAATACCATTATCACGGATATTAGTTGATAAAGGGAACTGAAAAGCAGGCCAAAATAAAAAGACCGCGCTAACAGCCCTCACCAATCACTCCGAATAGCTATATTGTACCACTGACAACTAGACGGATGGGAGCTGCTAACGGTGGCAGATATTGATTTTAAGAACGTAAGTATGAGTGAAATCTTTCCAGAAGTAGACGAGAAGAAGGCTCGGCAGAAGGTGGCTAGCTTCTTATCTCGAGCGTTACCGCGTATGATTCGGATAACTTCAAATTCATTGACTGAACTGCGGTCACAGCGCTTAAATGACATGCCTAAAGCGTCTGATAGTGACAATGACAGCGACCGCCGAATAGTCCAGCACCTGTATGCCGAACAGGTCGTTCAGCAGGTCAAACAGGCTATTAGCCAATGCAATCAGGAAAGCCAGAATATATTGAACATGCTGTATTTCAAGAACTACTTCTGATACGCAGTGCTGCATGGCTCTCCAACGTTCCGAGTCTAGCTACTCTCACGAATATAAAACACGAGCGCTGCTAGAGTTCGCTGACTGTTACTTTCTGGATGACTTACATGTTTACCAAGCAGAATAGAAGACTGGTCTAGCGGAGACGCCAGGGCTTTGTTATGCTACGAATAGTTATACTCAAAGGAGAAAAGAAAAATGTGGAAAATAGTTGTGGGTATTTTAAGTCAGATGAGTCCGTTTCTATGGTTTACTACCATTGTTGGTGGAGTCTGGACTATAGTTAAGCAACATGATGCGGAACGTTCTCGAAAAGAAACGGAAAAAGAATTGGAGTCTGTGAAGCAACAATTAAATGATAAGTCCCATATTAGCCAGAAACGATTTGATTTAGAATTAGAAGTTTATAAAGATTTATCTAAAAGCCTAGTCGCGGCATATGATTCTTCGAGTTTACTGCAACCGATTATGGATAGCTTACCCGAAAAGCCCGAGGAACAGTTAGAAGTTATGAAACATAGAGAGAAAGATTTTGTTCAGGCGTTTAATGACTTTTCTCGAGTAAGACGTGAAAATGCACCTTTCTATTCGGAAAATATTAGTAAGAAATTAGAAAGTATTTCAAAGGATATGAATGAGCTACATAACCTGTTTACATACAAATGGTTTATTCCGGAAATGAAAGCTCATGCTGTTGGTATGAACGGAATGCAGCGAAACCTCGATTTACATGAGTCTATAAAGAACGAAACAAATCAGATTACTACTGAAATACGGGGAAGATTAGATAAGCTAAGCGATCAGGCTTAGCGCATATAATTGATGAGTCTGGATAATCTTAAGTGCACGTTTTGGTGATTCATCGGTGGTCAGGCAATCTTCGAAATTGGCCGGCGACTTAAGTGGGTTAAGGAAAATGATTTAGCACATGGAGAATTTGGAAAGTGGATCGATTCTTTGGAAATTAATCGGACGTTTGCAACTAGAGCGATGAAGGTTTCGTCTGAGCTGAGTTCAAATTATGCGACGTCGCATAATTTGGGTATGCAGGCACTTTATGAAATTGTTACCATGCCTGAGTCCGAGCGTGACAAGCCACAGCAACTACCATCTGGTGAGGTTAAGAAGCCTGATGAAATGACCGTGCGGGAAACTAATGTAGAAATGTTTCTACATTTGGTGATGCTTTTTAAACGGTGCGACGTCACACCTTTATTTGGATTGCTTTCATAAAATTATGATACGTATCATAATTTGAAATACGACATCGGTGTCGTATTAGGTAACGTGGCTGACTAATAAGAGTGGCGACTAGCGGTAACCGTTCGTCGTCAATTATAGTAACGCGACCTGAATTCGTACCCGTGTCCGAATTTGATAACAGCTTAATGAGTAGCCTTGACGTTAGTTGTCAGGGCTTTTTCTGTTAATCAACATCCCCAATACGATTAGAGAAAGAAACGGCTCATTACACCCTTGTAAACCCTAATCGAATTAATCAGATTATTTGTTGGTAAATGTTAAGTCTGCACTATGAGATACACCCTTAGACATGCTCGGATAAATTGGTAGGTAAAGGGTGCAACTCATACAGGATTAACAAGGGATGAGGGACTAACGATTACTAGTCTGAGGACGTTGTATAATGCTCGCAATTGTTGACAAACAAAGCCTTGGTGAAGTCATTTAGGATACACGAAAAGGGCGCAACTCGTTAATTTAGGGGTGCACCTAAAGTTGCATCTATTTTAGGGTATGCAAACAGTCTTGATTATCGTTATATGATCAGGTGCAAGGCAGTCGACAAGTGCAACTGAGGTTATGGCTGTTCAAGAAGTAAATGTTAGTTTAGGTGCTTGCAAATGCCTACACCTATTCGTGTATTCGGGGCCGAGCGAAGTCCGAAATTCGAGCTTGCATACAGGGCCCGATTTAAAATTGAAGTGCAACACCCCTTAAGACATTAAGGGTAAACAAATAGGCCATGGAGACCTATACTTTT
>NZ_JAMXAZ010000039.1:0-12728 GCF_024718525.1 Levilactobacillus yiduensis | reverse complement strand
GAAAACGTAAAATTCCCATCAAGCACTTGAATCATGTGTTTGATGGGGATTTTGGAGTTTCTGGTGAATAATTCAGGGTTTTATCTCTATCAAAAATTTTATATCGATAACCAATTCACGGTCGCAGCGGCTAGCGGCGTGGTCCTGTTCGTCCTCGTTGGGTGCTTGACCCTGCTGACTTATGGCTACTTTCGCTGGCAACGACGGCGGTTAGGGGGGCGGTCTTGATGCGTGTCTTGACAACCACACTGTGGTACCTCCTACTCATATGCGGGGCCATTTTGATGCTCTTACCCTTCGGCTGGATGTTGCTGACCAGCCTGCAACCGGCAACGACCACCCTGACGATGCCGACCCATTGGTTGCCGCAAAGCCTGCAGTGGGTCAACTATCAACATGTCTGGCAGCTCGCACCCTTTGCGCGCTATTGCCTGAACTCGCTGCTAGTCACGACCGCCACGACGCTGGGACAACTCTTCAGTAGTTTGCTGGCCGCCTTTGCCTTCACCCATTTACAATTCTACGGCCGGCGCGTCTTGTTCGGCCTGCTCGTCGCACTGATGCTGGTGCCCGGCGAACTGCTGCTGATTCCCAACTTCGTGACGCTTTCGCAGCTGCACTGGATCAACACCTATGCCGCGTTGATCATCCCGTGGCTGGCCAGCGTCTTCATGGTCGTCACGCTCCATCAAGCCTTCCAGTCACAACCCCGGTCGCTCTACTACGCCGCGCACATCGATGGCGCCAGTGATTGGCAATACCTCTGGCACATTCTGGTGCCGACCAACCGGCCCATCATCACGGCCGTGGCGGTCCTCCAGGTAATTGCCTCCTGGAACGCCTTCATGTGGCCGCTGATCATGACCAACAACGACTCTCTGCGCACGTTGCCAGTCGGCTTGATGACCTTTACCAGCGAGCAGGGGACCAACTACCCGCTCCTGATGGCGGCGACGGTCTGTGTGATCTTACCATTACTGATTCTTTATTTGTGCTTACAAAAATATCTCATGCTAGGGATCACGCAGTCCCGGTGGAAAGGAACAACGCAATGAAAAAGTTTTCCCGCTATCTTCTCGTCATCGCCGCTCTCAGCTTGACGGGGACGCTCGGTGCCTGTGGTCGTCAACAGGCGACGGCCCCTGCAACTAAACGTACCACGGTGACCTTCTGGCACGGCATGACAGGTGCCAACCAGCAGACGCTCAACACCATGATCCGTGATTTCAACCATTCTCAGACCAAATACCGCGTGGTCGCCAGCGGTCAAGGTAACTTTGCCAACGTCCAGCAGAAGATCACGGCCGCGGCCAAGTCACAGACGTTACCCACATTGGCGCAAACCACCTATACCAAGGTGCCGGATTACCTGCATGGCAAATTCATCGTGCCGCTCGATGGCTATATCACGAAGAACACACGCAACCGCATCGACCCCACCTTGCGCCAGGTCAGCCAGTACCGCGGCAAGACCTACGCCATGCCATTTTCCAAATCCGTCGGTATCCTCTTCTACAATCAGGACCTGTTAAAACAGCTTCATCTGACCGTGCCCAAGACCTGGAACGACCTTCAGCAAGATGCGGCCAAAGCCCACGCCCACGGATTGACGGGACTGGCTCTTGACCAGAACTTCCTGCCGCAGTGGGACATCCTAACCTATCAGGCGGGCACCCCGATAATCACCAAGCATCCTCAGCTGGCGAGTCCCAAGATGCTGGCCGCGACCAACGTGCTCTACCAAATGATCAAGCACCAGACCGCAGCCACGGCGGGAACGGATGGCTTCGGCAACGTCCGCTTTCTCAAGGGCAGGACACTCTTTTACACCGGCACCTCCGCGGCCATTGGCATCATGCAACACAGCACGCCCAAGGGTCTTCACTGGTCCACTGCCAAAATGCCAAGCTTCCGGGGCAACCCCCAGATTCGCTCCGTGCAAGGCAATGACCTGGTGATGTTCACCTCAGCTTCTAAGGCCCAACGCCGCGGCGCCGCAGCACTGATGAACTTCCTGTTAACGGAAAAGCAGACGCTCAAATGGGCCAAGGCCACGGGCTATTTGCCCCTAACCACCAAAGCCTTGCGGAGCCGGGATTACCGCAACTACCTGGCTAAGAACCCCGCTGCCAAGGCCACCGTCAACTCCCTGCCGTATGGTAAACCAGACGTCGCCTTCTACGGTTACAGCGAAACGCAAAACGCCGCCAGCCAAGTCGCCGACGAGCTCGCCACGTTGCAGACCACGCCTAAACAGGGCTTGGCACAGATGCAGCAGAAATTGACGGCTTTGTCGACAGACGAGTAAGATTTACCTAATTAAAAACAGAGAGTGGGCCAAAAGGCGGTTAGCTGGCGAGCATTAAGGCTGGTAAGCGAATAATCCCGGGCTTGGATTGTTTGCTTATCAGTTTTAAGCGGAACCAGCTGCCTTTTGGCCCAGGTTTCAACACCAGATATTCGGAGACACAAAGGGCCCGAGACTTTTGTCCCAGGCCCGTTTTAGTCATCTATGGATAAATGGTCCGTGCTGGCCGCCTACCATCCGTCAAATATGGGTCGGGTCGCTGTGGGCGGACGGGTCGAGCCAAAGAACGGTTTCGACGCTTCATCTTTGAGCCAAAGGTCGCGTCTCAAAGACGCAGGTTCCTGGTTTCAACAATGTTAGCGGGCAGAACACTGTCATTCCAGGAATTAACGTGTTAAGTCTGCTTTCACCCTTCAGAATAATTATCAGTGAACCACCTTGTTGAAGAAACCATAAGCCGTGTAGGACGTAATTTTAATCCCCTTAAATGGTTTGGCATTGATTTTATCAATTTTCTTTTTCATCGCTTGACCAAGGTATTTCTTTACGGTCGGATTCATCTGGAGGTAACCCCTTTGATTCTTCAGCGCATCCTTACGCGTTGTGATATTGATGCCGAAAGGATTGGTGGCAACAACGTCCTCTTGTTGTTTAGCCCGTTTAGTCTTGGTGTAAATAGTCAGTTCGTTCGTGTGTTCCTGCTCATCGTAGCGAATCAACACAGCCCGCCCACCAATCTTCGTCCGCCGAATCGTGTTGATACCAACGCTCGTCACCAGGTACATGGTCTGTTTGGGCTTGCTCAGCGTGTAAGGCATGAAGTAGCGTTCACTACTGGCAATCGTGTTGGTGTCATGCTTCTTCCGATAGGTCGAGGGACCAAATTTTTTCGCCGTCACCTTAAACCTCTGTCCCTTGTTATACCAAGTTCCCCGAAAAGCCTTGGGCAGCTTCGTCACCTTATGGGTCTTCACCGCTGCCTGCGCCGTCGTGGACGTTGTCATGGCACCGCTAGCAAATAATCCACACCCCGTCGCCACCAACAGCGTGCTGATCAACTTAACCATCTTCATATGTATCTGCCTCCTCTAAAATTGGCTCGGCCACACCGCCAAGCACTGACTTGATTATACAAAATAGGGGTGCCACAATTTGACGCTTGCCAAATAAACTGGTAAAAAAGGCAAAACAAACAGGCCCGCCAGTTTCGGCGTAACCTGAAATTTAATCGCTCATCTAAATAAACCCTATCGCCTTTATCTTAATCATCATACTGATCCCATGCGGCGGCCAAGGCATTACGGACCCGCCGTATCAGCGAGACTGGCGACAAGACGCGTAGTCCGGCCCCCTGGCTCAGCAGCCACAACATGGCCCCGTCCGTCTTGACGTAGGCTTCGATGACGCAGCTACCATCCGCATTTTTCTTGACGATTCGCGATCCAGGGAAATGATCCAGCGCCGTCTGCGGATAATTGCGGTACAAGAAGCGAATCTGCGTGAGATTGCCCGTATCCAGTAGGTAAGTATAGTTGCGGTGTTCCTGCAACGAGAAGCGCTTGGCGTAATCCAGCTTGTCGCCGGGGAGTTGGGCCAAGATTTCCACGATACGGTCGAGCCGATACAACCAGTAGCCGCCGTGTTCCTCGCTTAGCATCGCTACGTAGAAGTAGTATGTTTCAAAGAACAAGGCGACCGGCTGGGCATGGTGGACTTGAGGCACTTGGTCGTCGCCGCTACTCCCGCAATACGTGAAGACTAACCGTTGCGTTTGGGCAATGCTGGCCGTCATGTCCTTCAGACGTTTCAATAGTGGCTTGGCGCGTACCAACGGGACATAACTGCCTCGCGACAGCGTTAATTGTTGGCGCACAGCCTCTTGCATTTGCGGTGAGAGACTGCTGCTCAAGAAGTCCAGCGTTCCGTTCAATTCTTCTTGATCCAAGGCCCGTGAGCCGATCAGGATGTTGCTGGTAGTCAGCGCCATTTCGAAGTCGGTCTCTTCGCTTTGCCGGGCCAGGCGATAGGTCCCCTGTTCCTCCAGCAAATTACCGGCGACGTACTCTGAAAGGGCCCGGCGAATGTAGGCAAAGTCGCGCTGGCAGGTACGACGACTGACACCGTATTTTGCTTCCAAATCGCTTTGTTTTAACGTTTCGCCAGACATCAACCGCACCATTAACTCCGCGATTCGCTGATTGCTTTGCATCCCTCTCACCTCGCTCACTATGTCACTATGTAATTAGTTCATCACCGAATTAACCAAGACCATATCCACCATTATGAAGCGTTACTCTGTAAAAGTAAACCGCCGTTTCAAAGATTCTGCCAAAACAAAAAGGACCAACCCACAAATGAGTTGATTCTTCTAAAATTAGTCATACAAGACATCAATAATGATTCCGCGCCGAAATAATATACAAATTATCCTTCACAACCTGATAAACCAGACGATGTTCCTGCGTAATTCTTCGAGACCATAGATTGGTCAATTCATGCTTTAAAGGCTCAGGTTTTCCTAGTCCCTCAAATGGATGTCGTTCAATATCTCTTACTAACTTATTAATTCGTTTAATCATTTGCTTGTCATTTTGCTGATGCCAGTACATATAATCGTCCCAAGCTTCATCAGTCCATGCTTTAATCATCTGGATCCATCAGCTCATGCTGCTTTGCCTTCCCAGCCGCAATTTGCTTCTGCCCACGGCGAATTTTTGCCATCAAATCTGGATTACTCATAATTCGTAGAGTTTCAACCATGCTATCATAATCTTGTTTCGACATTAACACGGCTGTATCATCATCACTATCTCGATTGGTAATCAACAACGTTGTGGCATCATCATTTACTTGGCGCAAATAATACTTCAAATTTTTCCGAAAAACTGAATAGGATACCGCGTCCATAAAAAGTCCTCCCACGTATCAAATTTTATTAAATTGTACAATAAAAAGTACAACTTATCCAGCGATTTGAGCAAAAAAAGGACCAACCCACAAATGAGTTGATCCTTTTCTGCGCATGACGCGCGAAATGTTAAGTTAGTTGAATCGAAGAATTACTTCTTCAGTGGAGACCATGCCCACTTCGTGAATTCTTCAATATCATGACCTTCGTCACGGGTAACCTTGAAATGCTTAGCTAAGATGTCATCCATCTTCTTGTCGAAGGCCTTTGCGGCAGCTTCGTCAATAACGCCCTTAGCAGCTAAGGTGTTCGCAGCATCCTTGGCTTGGTGGAACCGGTCAAGTTCGGAGTATACACGCATGTCGTAAGCAGTCGTGATATCACCGTCTTCACGGTAACCGTGAACGTGTAAGCCTAAGTGTTGACGTTCGTAGAAGAAGGATTCGATCAAGTCTTCGTAACCGTGGAAACCAAAGACAACAGGTGTCCCGGATTCGCCGAAGAGTGAACTGAATTCAGCATCGCTCAAAGCACGGTCGTCGTTCAGAGGCCCGTTCTTCTTTTGCAGACGTTCTAATTCAACCACGTTGACGTAACGCATCTTAACGGCTGGGAAAGCATCGTTGATCAGGCTAAGTGCAGCCAGAGTTTCGATGGTTGGTTCAACACCAGCAGAAGCAAAGACGATATCAGCATCTTCACCTTCAGCAACAGTAGAAGCCCAGTCGATCGTCTTCAAACCAGTGTTAGCCAGTTCTTCGGCTTCAGCAACGGAGAACCATTGTTGACGAGGTTGCTTGGAAGCAACGATATGGTTAACCTTTTGACGGTCCTTGAAGGCCCGGTCAAAGACAGCCAATAACGTGTTCCCATCAGCTGGCAGGTATTGGCGGATGAAGTTAGACTTCTTTTCAGCCAAGTGCGTCAGCATACCTGGGTCTTGGTGGGTGTAACCGTTGTGGTCTTGTTGGAACACAGTTGAAGTTGAAACCAGGTTCAATGATGGGTAATCATTACGCCATGGTTCAGCAGCGGCCTGACGGATCCACTTGAAGTGTTGCGTCGTCATTGAGTCGACAACCCGCAAGAATGATTCGTAAGACGTGAACACACCGGTACGACCAGTTAAGGTGTAACCTTCAAGCCAGCCTTCAGCTTGGTGTTCTGATAATTGGGCATCCAAGATCCGGCCTTCAGGGGCTTCGTATTGGTCATTTGGTTCCTTGACCTTGCTCATCCATTGACGGTTGGTGATCTTGAACATTTCCCAAAGACGGTTAGACATCGTTTCATCAGGTCCGAAGATCCGGAATGATGATGGGTTCTTCGTTGCAACACCAGCGAAGAAGGTTGACAGCACGTTCATGTCCATGTTCTTGTTGCCATCTGGCAATTGGGTCCCACGGTTAGAAGCGTCGATGTCGTTAGCGAAGTCTTTCCAGTTAGGCAGGTCGAGCATGTCGGCCTTGGCACCGCGAGCACGGCCACCGTTAGCAACTGGGTTAGCAGCCATCCGCTTGTCACCCTTAGGGGCAAAATCAGCGACTTCTGCCTTCAATGAACCATCAGTGTTGAATAATTCGGTTGGCTTGTATGAGTTCATCCAAGCTTCGAATTCTGGTAATTCATCAAGCTTACCTTGTGCTAAGCCAAGCGGAACTTGGTGAGCACGGAAGGAGCCTTCGATAGGTTCGCCAGCAGGGTTCTTTTGAGGACCGCCCCAACCTTTAGGCAAACGTGCGATAACAACTGGCCAAGCTGGGATAGTCCCATCTTCGTACTTGCCGTTTTCGCGAGCATCTTTTTGGATTTGTTGAATATCAGCAATTGCTTGATCAAATAACTTAGCAGCCTTTTCGTGGTAAGTCATGTAATAATGGATATCTTCGTTTTCAAGGAAGCGTGGTGACCAGCCTAAGCCTTCGAAGAACTTAGAAATCTTGTCATCGCTCATCCGTGAGAATAACGTTGGGTTAGAGATCTTAAACCCGTTTAAGTCAAGGATTGGTAAAACGGCACCGTCGTTCTTAGGGTTCAAGAACTTGATGGAGTTCCAAGCAGTCATGGCTGGGCCGGTTTCAACTTCCCCATCACCAACAACAGTGAAGGCGATTTGGTCTGGGTTGTCTAAGACAGCACCAGTTGCGTGGGAAAGAGAGTAACCAAGTTCCCCACCTTCGTGGAGTGAACCAGGCGTTTGGGCAGTCATATGGGAACCGATACCACCAGGGAAGGAGAAACGCTTGTACAAACGGGACATCCCTTCAAGGTCTTGGGTGATTTCTGGATATGCATCCGTGTAAGTCCCATCCAAGTAAGAGTTCGTTACCATAACTTGGCCACCGTGACCGGGACCACCGATATAGAACATGTTCAAGCCGTACTTGTTGATCAAACGGTTGGCGTGGGCGTACAGGAACGTTTGTCCTGAGATAGTACCCCAGTGCCCGATAGGCTTCACCTTAACGTCATCTTTTTGGATTGGTGTGTTCGTCACTGAGAACAATGGGTTGCTCTTCAGGAAGATCATACCACCGGAAAGGTACGTCGTGGCACGCCACCAAGCGTCAACTTTTTCCAAGTAAGACTTGGAATCGTAATCTACTGCCATGAATTCTTACACTCCTTCGTTAGGTAACTTGCTTTGCAACAATTAACGTCAATCAGCCGTAGCTAATTTGTATTCTTTAATCATACTAAAGTTTTCCGAAAAGTCAACCTTTTTTATAATTGGTTCGTCCCAATTATAAAATTAATTGATTTTCATGAGCACCAATTTGGAAAAATTGCGGTTCGAATTCATTTGTCTTCGACAGGCACATCCTTTCTGGTAGTTGTCCTGACAAGCTTTCCTGAATGAAACACATTTCCGCTCATAGTATAGCAAATTTCTGAACCAACACGCATTGGTTTGCTCACCCAACCGCAATTTTCGTCAAAATACCGATGAAAACTGACTTGCTGGCGTAATCAATGGCCTGAGTATAGCAGAGTCTTTGGCGAGGCACCCTTGATCTGTTAGGTTTGACCCGAGCTTACGGATTTCTTTAGATTTCGGCGACAAAAAAGCCTGAGAACTGGTCCCAGACTCACTTGATTCGTATTGACAAAAGGTTGCAGGTCAGCTTAACACGTTAATTCCGGAACGACAGTGTTCTGTCCACCCAAATCGGTGAAACCAGGAGCCTGCGTCAGCCAGGGATTAAATCGATTATTGTTGGCAAGTACGTCTGTAGCCGAGAGTCCGCCAAATATGGGCTCAGCCGTGGGAGTTTCCTTAGCGGCGCGATTCATGCCGCTTAGGAAACTGGCGTCTTTGAGACGCGACCTTCGGCTCAAAGGCGAGGCGTCGAGACCGATTCTTGGCTCGACCCGTCCGCCCACAGCGTTCCGACCCATATTTGGTGGACGGTAGGCGGCCAGCACAAGACCACCTTGCGTTCGAAGACTAATTTATCGCCATAACCCCTGATGTCACAATGAATTTAGCTACTTTCAAACCTGTAACCTTTAGTTATTGACTCTGTTCGCTTTCATCCGCCGCAATCGCAGCGTCCAGCTTGCGCTCATACACGCCAGACAGCCGTTTGACGTTGATGACCACCCGTTCCGCTAACAACAGTAGACACGGCAAATACTGGATGATGTAGCGGCTCCGGCCCCCTTCAAAGAGCAGAAGGAACATGAAGCCACCGACCATGGCTAGACGGAGGATCTGAATGACACGTCGTTCTGGGCCAAACCCCAGCGCAATAATTACCAATAAGCTAATCCACCACATTTGTGCGACAAACCGAAAATCAGCGATATGGCGCCCATACAGGTAGATGAAATTTTTCAGTTTATTGGTAATGCCCTTATTGTTGGGTTTTTGGTTCTCTAGAAAGAAGTGTCCTTCTTTTAGCCAGCCAAAGGTTCCATCGGCCGTGTTATTTCGCTGCTTCATGACCAAAAATTTAAGATACCCGACCGGCCCCAATTGTTTCAAGCGCTTCTTCAGCATCATGACAGAGTAGTCCGTTTTCTGTTTTTTAGTCGGCAGGAAGGTCATCTCGACCGCTTGCCACCAACTGTAGCCACCTTGGCCGTAAACACCCATGGCCGCAAAGTGGATTGCTGGAATCGCCCGGGATTTATCGACCTGAATGTACGTCTGCGTCTCCACTTTATGATTCACATATCGATAAGTCTCATAACCGCTACGCCCAATGAATAAGAGCATCGCGAAGGCAATGAAGAGGCCCTCCATCGTTTGCCGTTTGTGATTTTTCATCATCACCAAAATTTCAATAATGGCAATCGCAATTACCGGGATGATGGAAGAAGGCTTCATGAAGTAAGTTAACATGACACTGATGCCAAACCCATTGGCAGCGGCCGCCCGAACCAGAGATGGCAGCGTAGACTTGCGCATCGCAAAGTAACACAATAAATAAAACGACACTAACGGTAGCCCCCACGCATCGGTATAAGGCATGATGATGCTGGGAAAGACCGCTAACCACGCCGCTTGGATGTACATGGCTGTGCCTAACGCCTTCTCTTGAACGAGTTTGACGCTCAAAAGATTAAAAATCGCTGACAGGTCAACGAAAAACAACGTGACGTAATCAAAGAATTCCCAAGTGGTTTGGTTAAAAGTCGTTGATAGCCAGTGCATGAACAACATGATTGGCAGGTTATTTACGTTGAGGCTAAAGTATGACGTCACATCAGGATCCAGCACACTGGTGGGGTCCGTTGCCGTATGCAATAGCATCCCCGAGTCAAACCCACTATTGGGGTGAACGAAGTAGACAAAGAAAATTTGACCTACTAAAACCATCAACAGTAGCCAGCGACCTGTTCGCAATTGCTCCGTCACCAACACCTTGACCAGCCACGCATGAATTCGTGGATAGGCGTAGTTCATCACCAGGATGGCCACAATCGCGATTATCAGCCCCGTCGTCAGTAGCGTGGTACTGGTCCCAAACGTGGCGTTGTCGCCGAGAATAATGTTCGGTGAGGTCAATGCGAAAAACAACGTCAGGAAAAATAAGATCCGCCAGAATAAATTAATGACACTTTGGCTGAAGTTATAAAACCTACGCATGGTCGTCCGCCTGGGTGGCTGGCTTGCCCGCGGCATCTTCTTGGGCTAAGACCGCCTCTTTCGTCGGAAATTGCCGCTCCGTGATGTCGATACAATACGACCGGGTCGGCGAATCGCTGACTTCAATGCGCAGGAGCACGGCGTTATTTTGCCGTAAGATACCGTCAATCTGATTGAACAGGTACTCCGTCACATTTTCCACCGTGGGATTGATCACCTTGAATTCTGGCAGGTCGTTCAAATACTTACCAGACAAGGCGTCGATGGCCTTGTTCAGGGACTTTTCAATGTCAAAGAAAGAAACCATCCCCTCAAACACGTGCAGCTCACAGACGATTTCCCAGGTGTGG
The DNA here is from genome assembly GCF_024718525.1 of Levilactobacillus yiduensis. Taxonomy (NCBI): domain Bacteria; kingdom Bacillati; phylum Bacillota; class Bacilli; order Lactobacillales; family Lactobacillaceae; genus Levilactobacillus; species Levilactobacillus yiduensis. The sequence goes on along the minus strand of NZ_JAMXAZ010000039.1, from coordinate 2,067 downwards.
TTGTGCTTCTTCCCAGTCCCGGATTTCCAGCGAACCGCGTGACTGGCGTTGACGTAGGATTTAATTTTATAACTCCGTTGTTTTGGCATACTCATTTTCCTTTCCGATCACGACGACGCTGTTCTCTGACCGTGTTGATGTCGTCGCGGATAACGGCCACGACGCGGCTGCCCTCCTCACCGACACCGCGCATGTGCCAGGTGGCTTTGGTGGTCATGGCGTTGATGATGCCGACCAGCCGAATCCAAGAGTTGATAAACATATATAGTGGCAACAGTAACGTGACCCACCAGAGTCGGACGTAAAAATGCTGTTCGTCCGGATATCTCCGTAAAATAAAGTAAACACTCACAAAGTTCACGATGGCCACGAAGACGTAAAGCGCATAGATCAAGACGTAAGACAAGATCAAGACCAGCGGCGCATACCCAAAGGCCACCAGCACAAAACTAGCAAAGGTCCAAATCATTCGTGGAAACGTGAAGGTGTGATCGACCAGCATCCGGCGAATCAAGAAGTTCTTGAAAAAGCGGTTCAGCCCTGCCGTTTGTGACATGTAATTCTCGGTAACTTCCAGCTCGCCACGTTGCCAGCGTTGGCGCTGCGTATACAGCTCGGAGAAGCCAGAAATCGGCTCGACGTAGAAGATGGCATCGGCACAGATAACGACCTTTTTCCCCAGCCGTGTCCGAATCTGAAAGGTCATGTCGGTATCCTCCCCGATCGTGTCGATGTCGTAGAGAAAGGTCTCCATCAAGACTTCTCGACGAAAGGCGGAAAAGGCGCCAGACATGGTAAACAGCTGATCTTTAGACGATTCAATGGTCCGCCCTGACAGAAAGGCCTGGGCGTACTCGTAGTATTCATTTTTCGCTAACAGCTGGTGCCAGAACCCCTTGACGTTTTGGACCATCTCCCGTTTGGGTAGGATCGCCCCGGTCATGGCAGCGATGCTGTTGTCATTTTCAAAGCGCAACACCATGTTCTTCACGGCGTTCTTCTCCAGCAAGCCATCACTGTCGATGTTGATGACGTAGATGCCGATGCTTTCGTAAATAGCGGTGTTGAGCGCCCGTGCCTTGCCCTTATCCGTGTTTACGTACCGCAGGATAAGCTCAGGAAAGGTGTTCTGGGCCCGCGCATAAGCGCCGAAGCTGTCATCGGTGCTCTGGTTATTGGCCAGAACGATTTGCATGGCATTCTTGGGATAGGTTTGATTATTGATGGACCGGATGCACTCAAATAAGGTATCTTCAGAATTATAAACCGGGACGATGATCGTCACCCAGGGCCATTTGCCTGGTGGCGTCAACTTCGGTTCATGCAGGTGTAAGTGGATCAGCTTGGCAGTTGAGATCAGGGCGGGAATAATTTCCACCACGATTGGAATCAACGCCCAGGTAATCCAAAACCCCATTCGTGTCAGGGCTAAATTGATCCAATACATCAAAGTTTCTCTTGCCTCCAATCAACGAACTCCCGATAGATGCCATGCGCCAACTGTGAATAGGTAAACACGTTGTAGTACAGGGCAATAACGAGCACGTAAAAGACCAGCCGCCCAACGATTGAATGTGCGATAAAGAACGTCTGGCCGCCGCCAAAGTGGACGATGATAATCACGACACACAACCGGATAACGTTGATGGCATAAATGTAGACCAGGCCAAACAGCGCGTAGAAGACTTTTTCCTTACGTTGATACGTGGGGAAGAAAACCACCAGCGCCACAAACGCACAGGTCTCAATAATACCCGAACACTCATAGTCGATCGACATGATCACGGGATTGGCGCCGTTGGTAATGTAGACCAGCCCAGTGTTGTACATGATCGTACACCACCCGGTCAGGTCACGGAATATCGCCACCCCGTGGATGACGGCGTGCGTGAAGAACCAGACCCAGTACGGCCGACTAATGGCTGACAGGATAAAGAAGAGTCCGGTAGCGTCAAGAATCTTGTGTAAACGAAATGCCTTCGTACATATAATATCCTGAATTATTCATACCTTTCAAAAAAGTCGTCAGTTTTCATGTTTTTCAAAAACTGACGGCTTTTGATCTTG
>NZ_JAMXAZ010000038.1:0-14016 GCF_024718525.1 Levilactobacillus yiduensis | reverse complement strand
CAGCCGTGGGAGTTCCCTTAGCGGTGGGCTTTACCGGTTAGGGAACTGGCGTCTTTGAGACGTGCATTTCGGCTCAAAGGCGAGGTGTCGAGACCGCACTTTGGCTCGACCCGTCCGCCCACAGCGTTCCGACGCATCTGACGCGCCGCGGGAGGCGGGTAAAGTCGCACTATGTTGCCAGACAAGCAAAATCAGAATAGAGAAAATCCCCGCCAACAACGTTCATGCACTGGATGCTGATAGCGGGGATTTTGCGTTAATGCTTAGTTTTCATTGTAGAACCGTGCCAGATCGTAGAGGGTCTTGCCCAATGAGTCAATCGACTTGGTTGGTTGCTGGTTGGCGAAGAGCACGACGCCCTTCTTGTTGCCTTCCGTGCCGTAGTACAGCGTTTCGTAGCCGGAGCCACTCAGCGCCCCACGGACCCGTTTGATACCGCCGCTGTAGTGATACAGACCACCGGCGTAACTCAGACTGTAGTTGTCGGCCAAGGCGTAGTATTGCTTCCTGGTCAAGATCTTCCCGTTACGCAGGCCTTTTTGAATCTTGTAGTAATCCTCAGGCGTGGAATAGTAGTTCCCGGCCCCCAGTAAGGACGACATCAGCTTTTGTGAAACGTTGTCGGTCACGCTGGTACCATTGCTGTAGCTGTACCCGTTGGCCACGACTCTGTCGCTAGGCAGGTTGTCCCAAGCGTAGGTGTTTTGCAGGTTCAGTGGTTGAATGATCCGGCTTTGAACCAAGGATTCATAGGATTGGCCAGCCACTTTAGACGCGATGGCAGCCAACAGGGTGTAGTTGGCGTTCGTGTAGTTAAAGGACGAGGAGCCAGTGCTCTTCAGCTGATTCAACGTGTAGTTCAACTCGGAATCTTGGCTGGTCAGCAGGGTGTCCGGCGTACTTTCACTCATGTTGATGCCGGAACGGTGATTCAGCATTTGCCGCAGCGTGATGTTGCCGCTACCGGCCACGCTCGGGTAATACTTACTTAGTTTGTCGGTCAGTGATAATTTGCCACTGGCGGCGAGTTGTTCAATGATGGCGCCAGTCATGACCTTTTGTAACGACGCGATTGGGAAGAGCGTGTTGGCATTGTTGGCCAACTGACTGGTCATGTCGGCATCCCCCACGCTGACGTGGCTAGCACCGGTCGCGTAGCTGTTGAACAGCATGGCGCGGCCTTGGAAATGCGCGTTCTTCAGTAAGGCTGCCGCATTTTGCGAGCGGCTATACTTTTGCAGGGCCTTTTGATTGACCCAGCCAATCGTTTTCCCATACCACGCAAACTTCACGTAGGTCGACCCGTTTGACAGCTTGGCGACCTTGGTGACCTTGACGAAACGGTGTTGCCAGTTTTTCCCGCTGGCATCGCGGGTCTTGGCCGACCGTTGCGTGTAGTAGGGCGCGTAGTAATAGATCCCATCATTACGGCTACTCTGGCTTACGAAACGGGCATTGTAGCTGGTGCTCTTCTGCGACGTGATGCGTAGATAGCTGCTGGCTTGTGCCAGAGTGGTTGGGGCCAGTGCTGCCAGTCCCAACGCGGTGCCGAAAATTAACAAAAATTTCTTCACAATCATCATCCATTTCCCCTTATAGTGTTATCCATACTACCGCGGTTTGGTTGCGAGCGGGTAACAGGACTGTCACTTTTCGGTAACAATTTCAATGATTTATTTTGTAACCGACTTCGGTGAACTAACTAAGACAATAAAAGATTTCGGTGGCACTTACTTAATGGGTCGCAAGTTTACAGGGAGTGTGGTAAACTTACCTCCAATATAAATTTAGTTATGAGGAGCTGAACCCAGCATTGTTACATTTTCTTGGCCAACTCTATGGGCCATTCTTTGATTTACACAATTGGGAAACGGTGATTTCATCCGGCAACGACTGGTTGATTATCTTTTCATTAGTTTTGATTGAGTGTTTACTTTCCGTGGATAACGCGGTCGTTTTGGCGGCACAGACCCAGTCACTGCCCACTCGTAAGGAACAAGAAAAGTCCTTGTTCTACGGAATCTGGGGCGCCTATTTGTTTCGGTTCATCATCATTGGGTTGGGGACTTACCTGATCAACTTCTGGGAAATCAAGGTCGTCGGTGCTTTGTATCTGGTCTTCTTGGTTTTCCAGTACTTCACGAAGACGCGGGTCAAGCACACGCGTAAGCTGGTCAAGGATAAGAAGAAACGCTGGCTGCCACTGTTCTGGTCGGTCGTGTTGCAGATTGAAATGATGGATATCATCTTCTCCGTGGACTCCGTGCTGGCATCGCTGGCCATTTCCAACAACCCGGTCATCGTCTTGATTGGGGGCTTGATTGGGATTCTAGCCATGCGGGGCGTCGCTGAGGTCATCATGAAGCTCATGCGGCGGATTCCGGAGCTGGAACCCATGGCCTACATTCTGATCGGCATCATTGCCATCAAGTTGTTCGTCTCGATTCCCGCCATTGATATTGAAATTCCGGCGACCTTGTTTGGGTTCGTGGTGCTGGGCGCCATCGTGGTGACCCTGATCATTCACGTGATTCGCAAGCGTCGGCGGGCACGGGCGACAGCTGAAAAGACCGTTAAGCACCCCACAAAATCTGAATCTTAAGTCTTAAAAAGGTGACCTGATGGGGTCATCTTTTTTGTTTAAGTCTGGCCCTCCGGCAGGGTAGGGATAGTCGTCAAACCTACCGGCTGGTAATGAGCATTCGCGTCTTTTCTGGCGGTGGTCCGTGGTATCATAAAACTAGTATTGAACTAGGAGGAATCGTTTATGCAAATTGGGTTTATCGGAACCGGCGTCATGGGAACCGGTATTGTCGTGAATCTGTTGAAGGCCGGGCATTCGGTCGTGGTTTATAACCGGACCAAGGCGCACGCTAAAACCGTTTTGGACGCCGGTGCCACTTGGGCAGACACCCCCGCTGATGTAGCCGCCCAGGCCAAGTTGGTGATGACCATGGTGGGTTACCCCAGCGATGTCGAAGACGTTTACACCGGCAAACACGGCATTTTCACGACAATTCAACCGGATAGCGTCGTGGTCGATATGACGACCAGTACGCCCGCGTTGGCCGTGAAATTAACCGGTGTGGCCCATGACCACCACGTGTTGGCCTTGGATGCCCCGGTTTCCGGCGGGGATGTCGGCGCTAAGAACGCAACGCTCACGGTGATGGTCGGCGGCGACAAGGCCGCTTACGACCGGGTCTTGCCGGTCTTTCAACAAATCGGCCAGCGAGTCAACTACTTTGGTAATGCTGGTAAGGGTCAGCACACCAAGATGGCCAATCAGATCATGATCGCCGGGACCATGACCGGATTGACGGAAATGTTGGTCTACGCCAAGGCAGCCGGTTTGGACCTGCCCCAAGTCTTGGCCACGTTAAGTAGTGGTGGCGCGGATAACTGGAGCATGGACAACTACGTGCCACGAATCTTGAAGGGGGATTACACCCCAGGCTTTTTCGCCAAGCATTTCTTAAAGGACTTACGCATCGCCTTGCAAGAGGCTGACCGCATGCAACTGGACTTGCCGGCAACCAAGCAGGCAAAGTTGTTGTACGAAGCCATGGTCGATGACTACGGCCTGGGTGACGACGGGACACAAGGGTTGATCAAGACTTACGAACAGAATTGATAATGTTAGTGAGGGCCAGGGACAAAAGTCTCAGGCCCTTTGTGTCTCCGGATATCTGGTGTTGAAACCTGGGCCAAAAGGCAGTTGGTTCCGCTTAAAACTGATAAGCAAACAATCCAAACCCGGGATTATTCGCTTATCAGCCTTAATGCTCGCTAGCTAACCGCCTTTTGACTCACTCTCCCTTGTTGTGCCCGGACTGGTACCATGGTATAGTTAACCCTGTAAAACGAGGAGAAAAATCATGGTAAAATCGTACGTGAAAGGGGTTATCCCCCTACTAATCTGGGTCGTCTTCGTGAGCTTTCCGGTCCGTCACGGGAATTTTCAGCTGACCTTTACTTGGTGGGCCGTCTATGCGGTGGTGAGTTATGCGTTCTGTTTTCCCCGGGCCTATCGCTGGTTGAAGCGGCGGATGCGGGTAGATAAGACGCAGCAGATTCAGCACCCGCGCAGTAACACGACGCAAGAAGCATTGCGGACCGGGAGTAAATTTTCTGACACGGGTAAAATGGGTGTCGTGCGAATCGGCGACGCGGACAACGGTTATGAGAGCTGGATTGTTCGCTGGGGAACCGATTTTGTGGCGCGGTTGTTTTTGATTTGGGCAGCACCAGTGATCGTGGGCTGGCAGCTTTGGCGGGAAAAAAGAAAGGGTGTCTAAATTATGTATAGACATGTAATCGCCTATTCAGTGTACCCGGGTGGGGCCTACGCCTACCATTTTGCGACAGCTGACCTAAAGGGGACTGCTACTAGTAAAGCCATTGCGCGGCTAGGTCAACACGAACGAGACGCCGACCATCACTATGGTCTTCACGTCTTTAATACTGAAGCGGCCAGCTTTGCCTCAGTTCAGGCCATGGACCCGTATTTTGAAGGGTGCCTAGAGATCACTGACTTGGACGAGTTCTTTGACTTTTACCGACGCGTTCATACGCCGCAATCGCAGCAGGGATAAGCTCGTACGCAAAGAAAGAACATCACAGATGTACACGCATTTAAGGCGATACGCCGTTTAGAACACAAAAACACGTCTCGGACCAACCATCGGTCTGAGGCGTGTTTGCGTTGTTAGAGAGTTTTCCGCAGCGTCACGACCGGCGCACCGTCCTCATCGAAGGGAGCGCCGGCCGCGTGATAGCCGCAGCGTTCGTAAAAAGTCTGAGCCGTGAGTTCGCCGTCGATCAGGCCGGTCGTAAAGCCGTGGGTGCGGGCCCACGCTTCGCCAGTGCGCAACACCTGGCGACCGATCCCTTGTCCACGAAGGGCTTGGCTGGTACAGACGCGGCCAAAGCGCATTTCCGTGGGTGATTGGGGTTCTAACCGCAGTGTTCCCACCGGCAGTTCTGGCCGTTGGTAGGCGACCACGTACAGCCGGTCCGGCGTATCGCGGTCATCGAATTCGACGTCGCGAGGAATCCTGCGTTCCGTGACAAAGGTGGCTTGGCGTAAGACTAGGGCCGCCGCGTGGTTGAAGGAGCGTTTGAAATCACAAATTCCATGGGGCACCGCCTATTCAATCTCGGCGAAGAAGCTGTAGAGCTGTTCGCTGGTCAGGGCTTGCTTGTCGGCACCGGCCACATCGTAGGTCACCTGACCGTGGTGTAGAACGATTAGCCGGTTGCCGTACGTCAGGGCATCTTCCATGTGGTGGGTGATCATTAAGCAGGTCAGCTTGTCCTGAGAGACGCGTTCATTGGTCAAATGCATCAGGTCCTGACCCGTCCGGGGATCGAGGGCCGCTGTATGTTCGTCCAGCAGTAAGATCTCGGGGCGTTTCAGCGTGGCCATCAAGAAACTCAAGGCCTGCCGTTGCCCACCGGAGAGGTTACCGGTCGCTGTGGTCAGCCGTTGGTCGAGGCCGTTGTGCATGGTGGCCGTCAATTCCTGGTAGTGGGCCAGGTGGTGTTTGAGTCCCCGTGGCATCAGTCCGCGGCGTTGGCCCCGCCGTTCAGCCAGCAATAGGTTCTCAGCGACCGTCATCCGTGGTGCCGTCCCCAATTTCGGGTCTTGGAAGACGCGGGCCAAGAAGCGCGTGCGTTTTTCCACCGATTCGTGGGCAATGTCGTGGCCATTTAACAGGATTTGGCCGCTATCAATGCTAAGGTCGCCGCCAATCGCGTTGAACAGCGTGGACTTGCCGGCCCCGTTGGAACCCAATACCGTGATGAAATCCCCGGCATTGATGGTTAAGTTAAGCTTATTTAAGATCGTAATTTCTTCGGTCGTGTTGCGGTTGACCTTCAACACGACGTTTTTTAATTCGAGTAGTGGTTTAGTCATTGGTATCCAACCCCCGTTTCAAAATGTGCTTGAAGTTCAGAACGCGCTTGAAGACCGGCAACATCATGCACAATGCCAAGATGATGGCGGAAATCAAGTTGAGGTCGTTGGCACTGAATCCTAGCTTGAGGACCAGCAGTAAGACGAAGCGGTACAGGATACTGCCCAGCGTGACGGCGACCAGTCGTTGGTTCAGGGTCAAATCGCCAAAGGCCACCTCGCCAATGATGATGGAGGCCAGGGCGATGACGATGATGCCGATCCCCATGTTGACGTCGGCATAGCCGTTGTTTTGCGCAACTAGGGCACCGCCAAAGGCAATCAGGCCGTTAGAGACCATCAGACCCATGATCTTCATGTTATCAGTGTTGATGCCCAGCGAGCGGGCCATCGTTTGGTTATCTCCGGTCGCGATGAAGCCTTGACCGAGTTCCGTTTGTAAGAAATAAATGACAATACTGGTGATGACGACCATGACCACGATCCCCAGCGCGACGCTGTCGAAGTATTGTGGCAGGCCAGCCAGAAAGTGGTTCTTGAATAGCGTTGACTTTCCCAGCAGTGAGACGTTGGCGCGACCCATGATCCGTAGGTTGACCGAGTAACAGGCCGTCATGACCAGGATACCGGCTAGCAGGATGGGGATGTGCCCCTTGGTGTAGAGCAGGCCGGTAATCAAACCGGCTAAGGCACCAACGACAAAGGCCAGTAGTGTGGCCAGTAGGGGATTCATCCCCTGGCTGATGGCGGCGACGGCGGTAGCGGCGCCGAGTGGGAACGTGCCTTCAACCGTCATGTCGGCGAAATCTAAGATTCTAAACGTCAGGAACAACCCAACGCCTAAGACGGCCCAGAGTAGGCCTTGCCCGATGGCAGATACTGCTAAACTCATTTGAAGACCTCCCCGTGTGTTTTGGCTTCCTTGATCACGTCGGCTGGCAACGTGATACCCAATTTCTTGGCTTGTGATAAGTTGACGGTCATTTCACCCTGTTTTTCAAAGTGAATGGGGGTGGTGGCAGGATTCTTGCCCTTTAAAATGGCGGCGGTCATCTTACCCGTTTCCACGCCCAACTTGTACTGGTTGATGCTCAGTGTGGCCAGGCCACCCGCCTTGACCATGGTGTCGACGGCTGGGAAGACGGGAATCTTCTTGGCATTGGCGGTCGAGACCAGCGTTTGCATCGCGCTGGCAACGGTATTGTCAGTTGGTACGTAGATGGCGTCGACCTGGCTGACCATTTGTTCCGCGACCTGGTTCAAGTCGTTGGTGCTGGCAATCGTGTAGGCCTTGAGCCGCACGTGTTCTTGCTTGCAGAGGGCGGCGAACTGGTGGTACTGCGCGGTGGCCGAGTCGTCAGAAGAGGTGTAAATGATTCCCAGCGTCTTCATGTTGGGCATGATCTTTTGGATCAATTTGAGCTGCGACTTCAACGGTGCCTGGTCGGACACCCCGGTCACGTTATTGCCGGGACGCGTGTTGCTCTTGACCAGGTCGGCGCCCTTCGGATCGGTGATAGCACCGAGCACCACGGGGATGTTTGAACTGGCATTGGCCAAGGCTTGGGCGGCCGGCGTGGCAATGCCGATCATCGCATTGGCCCGTTCGTTGACGAAGCGCGCGCTCATGGTCTTCAGATTACTCTGATCGTTTTGGGCGTTTTGAAAATCAATCTTCACGTTCTTGCCTACGTGATAGCCCTCTTCGGCCAGCCCGTGGATGATGCCCTTGTGGATGGCGTCGAGCGCGGGGTGGGAGAGTAATTGTAAAATGCCGACGGTCGGCACGGTCTTTTGTTGCGCGGATTCGGGTCGGCTCTCCTGGACGAAGGCGAACCCGAGGAATAAGAGCAGAATCGCAATGAGTCCGTACATGCGTTTCATGATAATAACCTCACTTTACTGGTTGGATTAGCGGTCAGTGATACAAAAAGGGCACCCAGACCGGCTGGGTGCCCAAATAAAAAGGGTCCGCAAAACCGGAATGATAACATCCGTGCGGGCCTTTTGCATCAGAAAAGTTAGCCGGCGCAGATGCGAGAATCGCTCTGGGAGCTCAAGTCGCATCAACACTGATGAGACTTGATTACCGGCTTTGCCAACGTCCATTAAGTTCAATGCTAGACAGTTGCATAACTTTTCCTTCTTTCCGTGATTGAATAAATTTAGTTTACGGCATCCTTTTCGGACCGTCAACCTTAATTTGGTGTTTCGGTCAAATTTGGTAGAATTGCCGGCGTGAGGACTGGCTAGTTGCTGGGTTGGCGCGGGGTAAGACTCATGGTGATTTGTAGGCCCCGTTCGTCAACACAACCCTTTGTTAGAATATTGTTTTGATTGACTAATTTTGTCCGGGATAAAACGCACTGTACATTAAGTAATTGGCAGTAGGGCCTGATTGTGACATTAAAAATGTCTAGCAGTTAATTGTCGCATGGTTTAGACACGATTTTTGCGTTAGTCGCCGTGGATTTTGGTATACTAGACGGTAACAAATTGCGCTTGGCCGTGATGCTGATGACTGGCATTAGCGGCGGTGCTCGAGGCTAACAGGCGCCTAGAAAATGAAAAAACAGGGGGCTACGCCATGAAAATTGCAGTTTTAACAGACACGTCCGCAGGTATCGACTTTGAGGAGGCTCAGCAGCGCCATATCACGTTGCTGGCGGCGCCCATCATGTTTGGTAACCGACAATATCACGAATACCAAGACCTGAGCACGGCCGATTATTACCGGTTGTTGCGGCTGTCAAAATCCAAGAAAATGGTGCCGACCGCACCGCAGATTTCTATGAAGACTGTGCAAGCGGCTTGTGACCGGCTGGCGCAGGATGGTGTGACTGACGTGATTGTCATCGGGCCGTCGCTGGGTATCTCTGGATTCGTCAACACGCTGGCGGCCTATGCGGCCAATATTACCAGCGTGCACGTGTGGCCGTGGGATTCACGCGGCATTTTAACGACGATGGGCGAACAGGTCCGGTTGGCCGCCGCCTTGGTCGAACGCGGCGCCACGGTGGACCAAATTTTTGAACGACTGACACAACTGCGGGCCACTGCGCACAGTGGCTTCGTGGTCGATTCCATCAAGCCGCTGTTGCGGACTGGCGAAGTCAATCCCAGCCACAGCCCCGGTAGTACGCCGCTGTTGGCGGGAAAACCCATGTTAATTTTTGACCCGTCAGGAAAGATGCGCGTTGCCGGCAGCGCCTTGCGGGTAAAGGGCGCTATGGCAGACTTTTCAGACGCCCTAGCAACGGACCTAGCGGGAGCGGCCCCGGTGAAGGCAACGATTCTAAACGCCGACCAACCGGAAGCCACGCAACGGTCGGTAGCCCGCGCTCAGAAGCGCTTTCCAACGGTCAAATTCGACGTGGCGCTAATTGGGCCAAGCTTCGGCGTTCACGTCGGGGATGGCGCAATGGGTCTGGCCTGGTGTCAGGACTACCGCAGCCTGTTAGAACCCGAAACTAACTTTAGTGACCAATAGCGGGTGACGGACCAGTTTTAGTGAACACTCGGTTAAGGAGAGGTCCACTGGCTGTCGCTAGATTTATGGTGGCGTCAGGGTTTACAGGGATAAATTAGTCTTTGAACGCCAAGTAGTCCGTGCTGACCGCCTGACCGTTCGCCAAATTTGGACCGTGACGCTGTGGGAAGGACCGGTCGAAGCCAAAGAGCGGTCTTCAACCTCGCTTCGAGCCAGAAACCGTGTCTCGAAGACGCCCGTTTCCAAGTAGGTCACTTGCAAACGCCCACGGCTGAGTCCAAATTTAGCTCACTCACGGCTACGTGACAGGTTGTTCACTAATGCGGATGAACCTTGCCTTTTCAGCGAGGTTCCTGCCAATTTTGTGGTTGATCTCTGACAGCCGCAGGTGGTGGCGTGAATTAGGTTAATGTTCACAATCTTTGTCAGCTGAGTATTACCAGGTGTTTTTGTACTTGCAACCTTTAGTGGAGAAACTAGTCGTAGCCGAGAGTGGAGCGAAACTAGGCTCAGCCGGGGAATTTACCAGCGGTTTTTGCTGATAAATTGGTGACTTTGAGACGTGTTCTTCGGCTCAAAGCAAGTCCTGAGACCGATCCTCAGGCTCAGGGCGTCCTCCCCCAGCGTTCCAGCCTAGCTTTCGCGCAACGGCAAGGCGAATGACCAAACACAATGTGACAAAATGAGAATTAAATTAAAATTCAGGGTTGACAGTCTTATTTTTTCATGGTTAACTGAAAGATGTAAATTGATAAATGAAAGGGAGATTGCCATTATGCAACTTCATAACCGAACTCATTTAAATAGCCAATTTGCCTTTAGCTTTTTCTTTAGATAGCGTTTGTATTCACCTCGTTGGATACGAACGCGCCGCACAACTGCGTTTGTATCTATCGAATAGCTAAAGTTTTTCAGCATGAACTTAGCGCCAGATAGATACGGGTAATCTATCTGGAAAAGTATATCGGGCCCGATAACACCAGGTAGATTCTACTCAGAATCTGTCTGGTGTTTTTTGTTTTCCTGGCATTGGCCGGGGCGGCTTGGACGCAAGCCACTTGCGAAAAATTTGGTGAGATTTACCTAATTTAAATTTAAGCAGCACCACTCACAGGAGGAAATCACAATGAAAAAATTATTAGCAAGTAGTCTCGCGTTACTCAGTCTCGGGTTGATTTTGGCCGGTTGTTCCAGCAAATCTAGCGCCAAATCGGGGAGCTTAAATGTCGGCATCCTACAGGTCGTGCAACACGGCTCGTTAGACGAGGCCCGGCAAGGCTTCAAGGCCGGCTTGAAGGCTGAACTCAGGGCCCATGGCAAGTCAACCAAGGTCACGTATCACTATTTAAATGCGCAAGGGGATCAGGCCAATTTGAACACTATGAGCCAGCAATTGGTTCAACAGAAGAATGATTTGTTGGTCGGCGTCGCTACGCCAGCCGCTCAGGCACTCGCCAAGAAGACGACCAGCACGCCAACGCTGGTCACGGCGGTCACGGATCTCAAGGCGGCCGGGTTGGTCAAAGCTAACGCCAAGCCACAGACCAACGTCAGTGGGACCAGTGATTTAACGCCGGTCGGTCTCCAATTGAAATTACTGAAGAGCCTGACCAAGGGCAACAAGCCACTGGGCATCATGTACAATTCATCCGAAGAGAATTCCGTGCTCCAAGTGAAATTGGCGAAAGCCTACGCTAAGAAGCACCACTTAAACTTAAAGATTGTCAGCGCTACTAGCACCAACGACGTGGCCAGTGTCCTTGCTGGGTTAACGGGCAAAGTTTCTGGCTTGTACTTGCCAACCGACAACCTGATGGCCAGCGCCATGAAGACCATCGGGGCCAAGGCCAAAGCAGCGAACCTGCCCGTCGTCACCGGGTCGATCGAAATGGCCGAAGACGGTGGGACCGCGACTTACGGCATCAACTACTACGACCTGGGCAAGCAGACCGGGAAGATGGCTTACAACGTCTTAGAGAAGCATCAAAAGCCACAAACCATGGCAGTTCAAACGTCCAAGAAGCTTCACCTGTACATCAACCAGGCCAACACCAAGGCCATCGGCTTGAAGCCTAGTCAAATCACGAAACCTTAAGAAAGGGGCCACCTGTTATGTTAATCACCAGTATCGGTCAAGGCTTACTGTGGGCACCGCTCGTTATCGGGGTGTTCCTGACATTTCGGATCTTAGACATTCCTGACCTGACCACCGAGGGCAGTTTCCCGCTGGGAGCCGCCGTGACCGTCAGTGCCATGTTAAGTGGCCAATCGGCCGTCGTTGCCAGTCTCCTGGGCTTTCTCGCCGGCTGTCTTGCTGGTTGGGTCACCGGGATGCTTGACACCAAGCTGCACATGCCTTCCTTGCTCGCCGGCATCTTGACTATGACCGGCCTGTACTCCATCAACATGCACGTGATGGGCAAATCCAACGTGCCCCTCCTGACACAAAAGGTGTTGACCAACTACCTGCCAGCCACCTGGTCCAGTGATCTGCAGACCATCGTGGTCGGGGGGGTCGTGACGGGCGTCGTGATGGCGTTGCTGATCTGGTTGTTCAAGACGCGGCTCGGGTTGTCGCTCATGGCGACCGGGGATAACCCGGCAATGAGCGCCGCTAACGGCATTTACACGGACCGGATGGTGATCCTGGGCTACATGGTCTCTAACGGCTGTATCGCCTTGTCTGGGGCCCTGATTGCCCAAAGCAATGGCTATGCCGATATTGGGATGGGCATTGGTACCATCGTGATTGGCCTGGCTTCCGTCCTGGTCGGGGAAATCTTCCTGCACGGTCGCCAAATGTGGGTCCGTCTCACGGGCATGGTCGTGGGGGCCATCATTTACCGCTTCCTACTGACCGTTGCCATGGGCCTGGGTTTCCCGGTCAACGACTTGAAGATCCTGTCCGCCATCATCTTGGTCGTGGTCATTTGCCTGCCAATTCTACGGACCAAGGTCAAGACCCGTCAACAGCTGAAACGTTACCTCAAACAGATTGGAGCCGATGAACATGAATCAACAACCAGCAGTCTTAAGCGTCAAGCATCTCCAGAAGGTCTTCTTTCCCGGGACAGTAAATGAGCGCCACGTCTTGAAGGACGTCAGCCTGACGATTGCGCCGGGGGACTTCGTGGCCGTCATCGGCAATAACGGGGCGGGTAAGTCGACGCTACTCAACACGATTGCGGGAACGTTGCCGGTCGATGCCGGGGAGCTGACGTTGGCCGGGCACAACGTCACCAAGAAATCGGTGGCTTACCGGGCCAAATGGCTGTCACGCGTCTTCCAGGACCCCAAGTTGGGCACGGCGGGGGAACTGAGCGTGGCCCAAAACCTCACGTTGGCCCAGCAGCACACCGGCAGCATGAGCCTGCACCGCTACCGGCGGGCCAGCCAGGACGATGCCTATCGGAAGTTGTTACAGCCCTTGAACATGGGCCTCGAAGACCGCCTGACGACGCAGGTCAAATACCTGTCGGGTGGGCAACGACAGGCGTTATCCTTGTTGATGGCAACGCTGAGTCAGCCGGACCTCCTGTTGCTGGACGAACACACGGCGGCACTAGATCCCCAGACCAGCCACAAGGTGATGGCCTTGACGCAAACCATTGTCGAAACCAACCAATTGACCACGATGATGATCACCCACAAAATGAGTGATGCACTGGCCTATGGCAATCGTCTGGTCATGGTCCAAGACGGCCAGATCAAGCTCGACGTCCGTGGGGCGGCTAAGGCCAATTTGAAACAAGCGGAGCTGATGGCGTTGTTTGCGGAATAGGGTATTCATAAACCAATAAAATTAAAGAAGACTATCGTAGTTTTTGCCATTAGGAGAGGTGGCAGAAAGCTACGATAGTCATTTTTAAATAAATCAATTTATAGAAATTGAACGTGTGTTGTCTTTAGCTGCGGCTACCTTTGGAATACTCTGGAAAGAGTCAAGTAAAAGATGCAAAGAGATGAATAATAATAGCATACATGCTATTATCCAATGGTGAGTAGAATTAATTTCCTTTTTTACGATAAGTCTGATTTTGAGGATTTTCTAAATACACTGCCAGTTAAAGACGCAAAAAATTAATGCAGAGGGATGAAAAATGAAATTAAAGTCAATTGATGATTATGCTGATAAACTACGTCAAAATGATCCAAACTTTGATAAGGAACTTGCTGAAGCGCGGATGAACTTTAAGATCGCCATAGCAGTTAAGGAGCTACGCCAAGAGATGGGATTGACGCAGCAGGAATTTGCACAAGTAGTGGGGAAATCAACTTCGACCATTGCGAGAATTGAGACCGGTTTTGTTAAAGCTAACACGAGAACGCTGATTGATATAGCAGTGAAAACGCATCGAGAGCTGTCGTTCGAATTTACCCCAGAGGCATAAGGATTGGATAGGCACGTTTGGTTTTGAGAAAGGTCAAACTAAAAGATTTTCAGTAAGAGGTAAAATCTGTTAATTGTTGTGACGCTATGTTGAGGAGAGTCTTTTGTTTCTTCAGGCGGGTAACGACTGATAGGTACCTAACGTGTTGTGCTAGCTTTGTAACTTTTCAATTAATCTTAAGCCCGCTTAACCCTTGTTCTAATTGATGATGAACT